>NZ_JARTVT010000037.1:0-63973 GCF_029625685.1 Mesorhizobium sp. WSM4976 | reverse complement strand
GATGGATGCTGAAGCGTGGTAACTCCAGTCTCCTCGGTCCGGTCCGAATGGACAACCTCTCGAAAGCTCACACCTAGGATGGGTGCTGCCACGCGGCTCGGACTCAGCGTGCATTATCACGTAAATGTTGAGAGAATGAATGGCGCCGCGAAGGGCAATTCCAGCCGTCCAAAGCGACAGGCGTGTCGCGGCCTCGACATTGCAGTGGCGCTTACCTAACACGGCCTCACACTGCCCTCTAAACGGCCCCGAATTTGAACTGACGGCCCCTGGCCGGTTCATCGGGCAGGTCAAGGGCTAGGTGTAGTACACAGGGCTCATAACTTTCAGTTTCTAGTTGGTACGATGGGCCGTGGACGGTCGATGCAGACTTCAAGATGGCGAACGAAGCTCTCCATGCGTGCGTTGTCGAGGCAAGTGCCTTTGCCATGCTCGCGACTGGAGAGATTTCAAAATGAGCCTTGTAAGCGGAGAATGCCGCCGACGCTGTTCGGCTTGCTCGTGCCCTTGACGGCGGTAGGCTCGGCAGGGCCGAGGCCAGAGTTGCCGTAGTGGTCGTAATCGACCTCGGCTGTGACCGTGAAGCCGGGAACGACCATGTAGGCGACGTTTGCAGCCACACCAGCATCCTTGAGCTGATCACCCGAGACCTGAAGGTTGAACGAAGTTTTCTCGTCAAACTCGTAGGTGGCGCCCGCCCAGAAAGCCCACTGGCCGTTCCAGATTTTGTACGAGCCGCGCCCATGATTGGCAATTGCGCCGTTTGAGTCCTCGTTGAGACTGGCATTGGAACCGTAGCCGAAGAGTCCAAACAGCGACAGCTGGTTTGTGACAGCGACGTCGACGCGGATCTTGCCGGCAAAAGCTTCGTAATTGCTGTCATAAGCCGCGACGCCGATGATCGAGCCCCAGCCTTGCGTGTATTTCAAGCCGGCGACAACGTGCGGAATATAGCTGTCGATAGTACCGGCTGAGCCCGATCCTTGTTCGAGCGAAATCACAGTCGAAATGCCGTTGCCGGCGTCGAAGTGGTACTGAGCCACGTTGGTGTCGAAGCCGGCCGACGGAACGAGCATACTATCGAGAACGTTGCCAGCGTAGCTTGCAAACGTATCGAAGGCCGACCCCTCCTTGCCAACTCGCAGGCCTCCCAGCTCGACCCAGGCAGAAGCCAGTGCGAGGCCGCTGTTGAAATCATAGTTCTGAGGACTGTCATGCGAGTTAGCGCTGTTGCCAAAATTCACCTGGGTTTCGGTATAGGTCGTCAACGCGCCGAGCTCGGTCTGCTGGCCGGTCCAAGTTTTGAACGTGAAGCGTGTGCTGTTTCGCCAAGTGCCTTGGTCCTCGCCAGTTCTCACGTCCGAGGTTCTTGCGCTGTCATACGATCGGACGTCACCCAGGCCGATATCGTAACGGACATAGCCGCCGATGCGCAGGCAGGTCTCGGTGTTGGGAATATAGGAATATCCCGAGCCGAGGACGTCGCAGATCTTGATGTACTCGGCCGGTTCCCGCTCGGCGCCAGCTGCTCGACCGACGGAAATGGTCATCAGAGCAGTTAAGCCGAGAAGAGGACTCTTGATGTACATGTCTAGATCTCCATGAAGGAATAAAAAGGATAGAGGCGAAAGAGCAAGCTTTTCCTCTAAATTTTGTGCGTGTTGTCTCCAATATGTGGACGCCAAAGCGCTTGACACGAGAGGTGAGCCAGCGTAAAAGCCACATGTACTTATAATAGTGTTTTCTGCTAGGAGATTCATTATCGTTTACATGTGAAACACTCCGGTCGGACCGCTGCAGCTCTCCGAATAGAGCAGCAAGCGACATGCCAACCTGAAGCGTAGATGCGGCCGACACCAAAATCGGGCCGACGCGCCTTCGTCTCGCTGGAATCACTTTTTTTGAGGGTCACTGCGAAAAGAAATGTGCGACACGGTTCGCCATGTTCGATATGTGACAGTCTCGTTTAACAGCGACGGCTTCCCGTCTGACCGCAACGGAGGCCGCGCCATCCGCTACCGAGAAGGATCACTGCGCGTACGCTCCGCAAGGGCTGCGCCAGGAACAGAGGGCGTGCACGTCCGAGGCGTCGCATGGTGGCCGCAGCACCTTTTCGCCGCTGTAAGTTCGCCGTGCAGGTACATTGCGCGGCCGGAAGCGAGAGGGAGCGCACCCTGAAACGGCTGCCTACGGCTCGCCTCGAGTAATTGGCGATGAACAGTATTCTCGAGAACTTAGTCTCGACGGAAAGAGCAACGAAAGGAAGCCGCTTGGACGAGCACGATCCGAAGGAAGAACCGATCGAGACCATTTTCCGCAACGGCACAATCACTGCCGTGGGTATCCTGCTTGCCTTTTCCCTCGGCTTCCTCACTCATTGGGCCGCGAACCCCTTGCCATGGCAACTCTACGATCTGTTCGCCGTAGTGCCGATCCTGCTCGGCATCGCACTGCAGATGAGAGCGCTGTCCATGCTGCTCGACATGAGTTCCTTGCGGCGCCCCATCTACGAACGCGCCAATCGCATTTTCATGGTCGGCCTCATCCAGACCGCGTGTGGCGTCGGCATGGCCATCTTGGTCGATCTTTTCGGGATATCGGTAGGGGGCACGCTGCCCGGCGCTTGACGACAAGCCACACCGCTCTTCGCTCGAAGCGACGTCAAGCCGGGGAACCTTGTGCACCCCCTAGCGGCGTCCTCCTTTCATCAAATGAGCCGACGTCAGCTTTAGAGCGTCTCGGTGGCTAAAGCCGGTATGGTTTTTCGGCCGGCAGGGAAGGCCGCTGGCTGGACCTGGATGGCGTCTGAACGAGGCTTGACAGGTCCGTTGCGTCGGACATGAATTTCGCATTGCAAAGTTCTTCCGCAGACGCCTCAAGCACACTGCACTGGCGTCACGTACTCAGACGTTGAATGCGGCACCGCACCATCACCTCAGGCGCAACCATGGCACGCGCGCTCCCCGGCGTGGTTGACCCCATCCTGTCCAAACGAGACTGCGACATAAGCGGGACGCACTGACTTAGGTCAGAGACCAGGACGAGCGCGCAACGAAAGAATGATGGATGAGCGACGTGGGATGACAGCTCCTTGCACACCTCAATCCTGACAAAGTACCGGGACCCCCGGCCGCCTTGGTATACCATCTATCCGACTGTGCCAGACTTCTCTGCGGCAGTTGGTGCTGACGATTATGAGGAATGGCTGGGGGGCCTCCCGGCCGACGAATCGGTGTCGCTCTATTTCCACATTCCGTTTTGCCGATCCATGTGCTGGTATTGCGGCTTCCCTACCGCGGTCATCCGTCGCAACGGCCCGATCCTTAATTATTTAGCGGTGCTGCGTCAGGAGATCAGTTTGGTGTCGGAGCAAGTGCGGCAAGGGCTGCCGGTGAGCGATGTGCATTTCGGCGGCGGAACGCCTCACCTTATCGGGCCAGCCGAGCACTTGGCGCTGATGGAATTTCTACGCCGCCACTTCGCTTTCAGCAAAACTGCTGCGATCGCCGTGGAGATCGATCCCCGAACGTTCACACCGGAAATGGCCGAAGCCCTGGCAGCTAACGGTGTCAACCGCGCGAGCATCGGATGCAGAGCTTTGATCCCGATGTGCAAAGGCGATCAATCGGATCCAGAGTAAGGTGCAGACGGCCGCTGCAGTCCAAAATCTCCGCCGGCATGGCGTTGGCCATATCAACTTCGACCTCATCTTCGGTCTACCGAAACAGACTGTGCAGTCCTGCATCCAGACCGCGATGGCTGCGGTCGCCATGCGCCCCAACCGGCTTGCGGTGTTCGGATACGCGCATATTCCTTCCGTGATAAAGAATCAGCGCCTAATCGAGCAGGCAGGTCTACCGGACGGCGATCTTCGCGCCGAACAGGCTGCAACTGTCGCCGAGACACTGGTTGGCGCTGGCTACCGGGAGATCGGGCTCGATCATTTCGCTCCGCCGGACGACGAACTTGCGCTAGCGCCAGAAGACCGGGCGCCTACGGCGTAATTCGCTGGGATACTCGGCCGATACTTGCAAAACGTGATCGGCTTCGGCGCGTCGGCTATTGGCCGAGTCCGCGAGGGGTATGTTCAGAACGAAGTAACACGGGATTCTTACGCCCGGCACATCGCAAGTGGACGTCTGGCGACATCAAAGGGTCACCGTCTGACCGACGATGACCGGGTGCGCGCAGCGATCATCGAGCGACTGATGTGCGATTTGGAGGCCGACGTGCCGACCATCTGTGCCGCCCACGAAATCGAACCAGCTCGTTTTCTCGATTCAGTTGAGAGTTTGGTGACGCTGGCTGAGGAGGGGATCCTGGACGTCGAAAACGGCTTCATCCGCGTGCGGCCGGAGCACCGCTTTGTTGTTCGCGCCGTTGCTGCTGCATTCGATGCTTTTCTCGCGAATCGATGAGTTGAGGCCACGACGCCGAAAGGCATCAGACCTTGTTTGGCGCTCGTCGGCATGGGCTCTCGCAGAAGACTCCGCAAGCGTATGCAGGGGACTTCCACTTGACGCCGCGTTCACCATCATCTCGCCTGGGTGCGCGCGAAAGCGCACAACCCGGAGCACGCTGCTCTCGGTGTGAGGCTGTGCTCTGCAAAGCACCGGTGATCCACCCTGTCCCTGGACAGCAGCTTGATGGCGTCATCTTGGAGGACGAGAAAAGATTGTCGAGGTACGGGTACGAATTGCCTCGGTCGTCCGTTCAATCGAAAGCACTGTCTGCGGAGGCACCTCTCCTTCATGCAGTGACAGGAGATGCTGGGCGACTTCCTTATCTGCTGCGGTGAGTCGATGATTTAGGCGGAGAAAGTCCATCCAGGTGGGGGTGCGGAATGTCTCCGTCCAAAGTGACGGTGTTTGCAGATTTCGCTGGAGCGTCCAGTTTCGTGCACCGGCACGGCTCTGGACGTGTCGCCGCGTGCGCATGGAGCCCAGAAAGGCCTCGATATTTTCCTCCGATATCAAATACTCGACCTTGGCCACGATAGGGCCACTTCTGGGTTTCAGATCGAGAGCCACGTCCGGCGGATGAAAAACTGAACTTTCTTGATCGGTTTCTTCCCAGGGACGGACCGGCAACACGATCCCCGCTGCTGCAACCAGCAACAGAGCGCCTGCGGCGCCCTCCAATGCTGAGGTCAAGGAATAGTTTTGCGCGACAGAACCCCAGATCCAGCTGCCAGCAGCCATACCGCCTGCGCTCAAGGCGTAGTAAATGGAGAGCGTGCGGCCTACAACCCACCTTGGGCTTGCCAACTGCACCGACACGTCAATGCCCGTCCAGGTGATAAGCCAACCCGCTCCGCCGAGCGCCAGCGAAATGGCCGCCACAGGAAGCGACGATGTAAGGGCAAGGGAGAGGCAACAGACTGCACAAGCCACAGAGGCGAAGGCCACCAGCCTGTTTTGAGACGTGACCTTCCTCAAGAAGCCGTTGCCCATACCCGCGATGAAAGCACCCATGCCGAAGCCGGCCAATAAGATACCGTAGACAATTGGCCCACTCTTCAACTGATCCCGGACGACGAGGGGGAGCAACGCCAGAATGGAGATGCTTGCCAACCCGAAAAGAGCGGCTCGGGCGGTCGCTGCCCTGATCTCCAAAGACATCGCCGTAAAGCGCACTCCGTCATGAATTGCCGTCGTCATTCTCTCACGAGGGAGAGGCGAAGAGCGGACCTCCCATTTGGTGCGCCATATCGCGCTTATGGGCGCCAGATCACTCACCGCAGCCAAGGCGAAAGCGGCCAGCGGCCCAAAGACGGCCAGGATCACGCCCCCCAAGGCTGGACCAACGCTGCGCACAATGTTGTATCCGACGGACATAAGCGTCACTGCGGCCGGAATGTCGCGTTTGTGAAGGATATCGCCGACCGAAGCGTGCCAAGCCGGATCATTCAAGGCAAAGCCGCAGCCGGCCAGGAAACCTAACCCGAGAATCAGCCAAGGACTGACAAATCCCAGACCCACAGAAATCATCAGCGTCGTCGACGCCGATGCTATCAGGCAGTGTCCCGCAAACATCACCCACCGGCGGCTGAAGTTGTCGGCAATGGCTCCGGCGAAAACTGAGAGGAAGAACACCGGCAATGTGGATGCGGCCTGGACGAGTGCCACCATGAGGTCGGACGCTGAAATCGTTGCCATAAGCCAACTGATGGCGACCGTTTGCACTAGCCAACCGAGGCTGGAAATCTGGGTGGCCGCCCAAATTGAGCGAAACACCTTGTTTCGAAATGGGGCGAGCGTCTTTGAAACGGGCGGTTGGGGATTTTCGCTCTGCATGAGGTATTGCTGGCCTTCGATGAGCGCTGCGATTTGAGCAAGCGGGTCGATACTTAGACATCGCGGAGCACCGCACGGACCCCAGCTCTATGGAGCTTGCCGGCGACTATTTGCGTATTGAGCCATTCTCATAGTCTCATTCATGAGCAGTCCTGTGCGCAAGCATTGCTTTGCTAAATTCCCACCACAAGCGCGCCGCCGCTGAGACCCGCACCCGCTGCCGCCAAGAGGACTTTCTCGCCAGGCCGAAACGGCTGCGCCCGATGGGCCAGCGACAATGAGAGCGGGATCGTCGCGGCGGAAGAGTTGCCATATTCGGCGATCGTCTTGACGATCGAGTGATCAGCGATGCCGAGGTTCCTGCCGACCGCGTCGAAAATGCGCGCATTGGCCTGATGCGGCACGAAACGATCGAGGTCTTGCGGCCTCAGTCGGGCAGCAGTGAGCGCATCTCTCGAGCAGGCGGTCATCATCTCCACGGCCTTGCTGAATACTTCACGGCCGTCAGTGATCGTCATCCGTGTCTGCGCGAGGTCGAGGTCGGCATGGAACGGAGTGTTGCTTCCCCCGGCGGGAATCTGGATTAGCCCGTAGCGCGAGCCGTCGGAATCCACCGAAGCGCCGAGAATGCCTCGATCCGGGTCATCGCAAGGACTGATCACCATGGCGCCGGCGGCATCGGCAAACAGCACGGCGCTGGCGCGCTCGGCCAAATTGATGCGGTGGCTGAGGATGTTGGCGGCGATGACAAGGCTCGCTTTGCCGTGCAGGCGGGTGAACCCGTCGGCGAACATCAGCGCATAGATGAAGCCGGCGCAGGCGCCGGTCAGGTCGATCGCTCCGGCGCGGCCTAGCCCCAGCCGATGTGCGACCAGCGGCGCGCTTGGCGGCAGAAGGTGATCGGGCGTCGACGTGGCGAGCAAGAGTAGACCGACGTCGCCGCGGTCGATACCGGCATTGGTCAGCGCCATGTCGCCGGCAGAGGCGGCAAGGCCCGACAGCGTGTCTTCGTCTGTTGCCCAGAAGCGCGAGCGAATTCCGGTGCGCCGCTCGATCCAGCCGGGCTCAAGCCCGAGCCGGTCTTCGATTTCCGGGTTCTCGACCTTGCGCGTCGGCGCATGATGGCCGAAGCCGAGAACGCGCGACGATAGGTTCATGGCCGCGAGCCGAAGCGTTCGCCGGCCTCCTCTATCGCGTCATAGAGCCCGTCCAATTCGTCGCTGGTGATGCAATAGGGCGGCAGAAGATAGAGGACATTGCCGAGCGGGCGCACCAACAGGCCGCGCTCAAGGAAAAAAGCGCGCAGTTTTGGCCCGATCTCGGCCAGATAACCGGCTGAGCCGGTGCGTAGGTCGAGTGCCGCGATGGTGCCGGTTGTCCGGCAGTCGGTGAAATATGGATTGTCCCGGAAGCGTTGCAGCCCCGCGGCCTGCCTCGCGCTCAAGACCGCGATCCGCTCGGCCACCGGCTCGTCACGCCAGATCTCGACATTGGCAAGTGCTGCCGCGCAGGCGATCGGATTGGCGGTGTAGGAGCTCGAATGGAAAAACGTCTTCTTGCGATCCTCCGAAAAGTGAGCGTGGAAGATGGCATCGGTGGCGATCGTGGCGGCCAGCGGGATGGTACCACCGGTCAGACCTTTCGAGGTGCACAAGATGTCGGGCGAGACGGACGCCTGTTCGCAGGCAAACATGGTTCCGGTGCGCCCCCAGCCGGTCATCACTTCATCGGCGATCACGAGCGTGCCGGAGGCTTCGGCGATCCTCTTCAATTCGGCAAGAACCCAGGCCGGATACATCAGCATGCCGCCGGCGCCAAGCACCAGCGGCTCGACGATCAGCGCGGCTGCGCGCCGGTCGCGGCTAACGGCCTCGAACCGATCCAGCGTTTCCTGCTCGCGCCCGGCGGCCGGGAAGGGGATGGTGTCGACCTCGAACAGCAAAGGCTCATAGGCGGCGTTGAAGACGCCACGGGCGCCGACGCTCATCGTGCCGATGGTGTCGCCATGATAGCTGTGCTCCATGACGGCGATGCGCGAACGCGACGCGCCGATGTTACGGAAATAGCCGAGCGCCATCTTCAGCGCGACTTCGACTGAGGTCGAGCCACTGTCGGAATAGAACACCCGGTGGAGGCCGGCGGGTGCGATGCCTACAAGCGCCTCGGCCAGCCGTTCGGCCGGCTCGTGGGTGAAGCCCGCGAAGATGATCTGGTCGAGGCTCGAGGCGGTCGTCTCGATGGCCTTCATGATGCGGGGGTGGCGATGGCCATGGGTGACGACCCACCAGGAAGAAATCGCATCGAGGATGCGGAAGCCGTCGGCCTTGTGGAGATAGGCGCCTTCAGTCAGCACGATTTCAGGGAGCGAGGGCTCTAGCGCGTGCTGCGTGAACGGATGCCAGACTCGAGACTCCGCCATCAGTCGCCTCCGGCAATCATGGCCAGGTCGAAGCCGGAAATCATTGCATCTCTCAACGTTTCACCCGTCAGCGGACCGAGGTGCGGCAGCCTGCCCAGCTGCGGCACGCCGCCGAATTCCACGATTGTCCTTTGTGTATCGGCCACCTCTTCGCCAATGAAGGCAATGCCGATGAGCGGGATGGAGCGGGCTCTCAGGGCCTCGATCGACAACAGCGTATGATTGATGGTGCCAAGCGCGGTGCGGGCGCACAGTATGACCGGCAGCCGCCATTGTTCGAATATGTCAATGAACCTTGTCTGTCGATTGAGCGGCACCATCAGCCCGCCGGCGCCTTCGATGACGAGCGGTGTCGGCAGGACCGGAAATGAAAGATCGTCGGCCTCGATCGCGACGCCGTCGATTTCGGCTGATCGATGCGGCGACAGCGGCATCGTCAGTCGATAGACTTCGGGCAGCACGCGTCCGTCGGGCAAGCCGGAAAGCCGGGCGACGACCTCGCTGTCGGTCTCCTCGTTGAGGCCCGATTGCACCGGCTTCCAGTAGAAGCCGTCGAGCAGCCCGGCAAGTCCGGCCGAAAACACTGTCTTGCCAATTCCAGTGTCTGTTCCGGTGACGACGATGCGTTTGGTCATGCTGTGGCCAACACTCCGACGAGAGCCTCGACCATGGCGGAAATGTCGGCTTCGTCGACGTTGAGAGTCAGCGAAATGCGCAGGCGCGACGTACCCTCAGGCACTGTCGGCGGGCGAATGCCGCGTATGTCGAAGCCGCGTGCCTGCAGTCCTGCCGCCACCGCCATGGTGCGGCTGTTATCGCCGATCACAAGCGGCTGGATCTGCGAGCCGCTGGGCATCACGCCGCAGCGTTCGGCCAATTGCCGGCTCGCGAAAGCGACACGCTCGTGCAACTGAGCACGACGCATAGGCTCGTCAGACAGAATAGTCAGCGCCTCACGTGCCGCGACTGCCATCAGCGGCGATGGTGCGGTCGCATAGATGAATGGCCGGCACCGGTTGATAAGATAGTCGCACAGTGTTCGCGGTCCGGTAACGAGCGCGCCGGATGCGCCAAGCGCCTTGCCGCATGTGTGGAGCGTGACGATGTTGTCGCGGCCTTCATACGCGGCGGCCAGTCCCCGGCCGTCCGGTCCCCAGACGCCGGTGGCATGCGCTTCATCGACGACGATGAATGCCTGGTACCGATCAGCCAGCGCGACCAGGCTCTCCATCGGCGCACGGTCGCCATCCATGCTGTAAAGGCTTTCGAAGGCGATCCACACCCGCCCCATGCCGCCTTCGGCGCGCCAGCGGGTGATTGCGTCCTCGACAGCGTCGACGTCGTTGTGCGCGGCCAGCTTGAACTCAGCGCGCCCGGCCTGGGCACCCTCATGCATGCTGGCATGAGCGAGCTCGTCGAGGACCAGCAGGTCGCCTTTCTGCGGCAGGGCCGTCAGCAGAGCGAAGTTGGCGATATAGCCGCTGCCGAAGAACAGTGCACGCTCGGCTCCGAAAAATGCCGCTGCGTCCGCCTCCAGTTGCTCATGTTCCGGTGCATTGCCGCGCAACAGCCGCGATCCGGTGGCGCCCACTGGCGTGCCCCGCGCAATCGCCGTCGAAACCGCATCGCCCAGTCTTTTGGAGGCGGCAAGTCCGATATAGTCGTTCGACGAGAAGTCGAGCCCGGCGCGCGGTGCGAGCGTCCGCAACCGGTCCTTGCGCCCCAGTCCCCGCAAGGTTGCGTCATAGCGGGCAAGAATTGCCTCCTTCATTGCGTGGCGAGTTCCATAGGCTCAATGCCGAGGCGCCGGAACAGAAGGGTATCCTTGTCCTCGCCGGGATTTCCCGCCGTCAGCAGCGTGTCGCCGACAAAGATCGAATTGGCGCCGGCAAAGAAGCACAGCGCCTGCGTTTCGTCGCTCATCGCCGTCCTGCCGGCGGACAGCCTTACATAGGATTTCGGCATCATCACCCGCGCGAGCGCAACGATGCGGACGAAATCGATCGGATCGATGGCGTCGGCCGCGGCAAGCGGCGTGCCTTCGATGGGAATAAGCATGTTGATCGGCACGCTTTCCGGCGGCTCGGGCAGGTTCGCGAGCGTGACCAGCATGTCGATGCGATCGGTCTTTTCTTCTCCCATCCCGACAATGCCGCCGCAGCAGACTTTCATCCCAACCGCGCGCACGTGCCCAAGCGTTTTCAGCCGGTCGGCAAAAGTCCTGGTTGAAATAACCTCGCCATAGTAGCGCTCAGAGGTATCGATGTTGTGGTTATAGTAGTCGAGACCGGCCTGCTTCAGGCGAGCAGCTTGCTCAAGATCGAGCATGCCGAGCGTCATGCAGGTCTCCATGCCGAGGGCCTTGACGCCCTCAATCATGGCGACCACAACGTCCATGTCGCGCTCCTTGGGACTTCGCCACGCCGCGCCCATGCAATAGCGCGTTGCGCCGCCATCACGCGCCTTGGCCGCTTCGTCGATGACATGCTTGACGTCCACCAGCTTCGACGCCTTCACACCGGTTTCGTAATGCGCAGACTGGCTGCAATAGCCGCAATCTTCGGGGCACCCGCCGGTCTTGATGCTAAGGAGCCGCGACAGCTGCACTCGGTTTCGATCGAAGTTCTGGCGGTGGATCGTCTGAGCCAGGAACAGCAGATCGTTGAATGGCATGCCGTAGATGGCCTCGGCCTCTTTGCGGTTCCATCGCGGAGGCGTTCCGTCGACCGATTGCATGGTCTGGTTCACGTCGAACTCCGAGTTCATTCCAATCGTCATCGTCAAACCTTTGTTTGCTAGTCCGGTACGCCTTCTTGGCTTTGGGGCGCACTCGCTAAAGGCGAGCTGCGGCACGTCTTTCCAGCACCTCCTACGCCTGCCGAGCTGATGTTGCTCCTCACGCCGTAATCCTCAGTTCAAGTGCTTGCAGATGTTCTGGTGGTCCGGCATGTCCAGGCCGATGTCGAGGATCGGGGCGCTGTGCGTCAGCCAACCCATGGAGATGAGATCGACACCGGTCGCCGCAATCGCCGCCGCCGTTTTCGGCATCACCCGACCGGACGCCTCGGTGATCGTACGGCCATCCACTATAGAAACCGCGCGGGCAAGATCCTCGACCGACATATTGTCGAGCAGCACCGCGTCAACACCAATCGCGAGCGCTGCATCGAGCTGCTTCAGCGTGTCGACCTCGACCTCGACCTTCACCATATGCCCTGCTGCGGCGCGCGCCCGCTCTATTGCTGTGCGCATATCGCCGGCGATCGCGATGTGGTTGTCCTTTATGAGCACGCCGTCATCGAGGCCGAACCGGTGATTGGCACCGCCGCCGACGCGCACGGCGTATTTCTCCAATGCCCGCAGCCCGGGCGTCGTCTTTCGCGTCGATACAATCCTCGCCTTGTGACCGCGCACGGCCTCAACCATGGCCGCTGTGGCAGTGGCAATGCCGCTCAGCCGGCATAAGAAATTGAGGGCCGTGCGTTCGGCCGTGAGCAGGCCTCGTGCGGGTCCGGACAATCTTGCAATGGTTTCCCCGGCCCCAACCTCGCTGCCATCAGGGCGCCAGATCTGGATGTTGATCGCCGGTTCCACGAGAAGGAAGGCATACGAGACCAGATCGAGCCCGGCAACGACGCCCGCCTGCCTCGCTTTGAGCACCAACGTGGCAGTGCAATCATACGGGATAACCGCATCGGTGGTCAGGTCGCCGGATCTGCCCAGGTCTTCGAGGAGCGCAACGCGCACAATCGGTTCGATCAGGGTCGCGGGGAGGGGGGAGAATGAAGTCATATCAAGTGCTCCGTATGGTAGCCCGGCAATCGAGTGCGGCCGCGGCCCGCATTGCGCTGTGCAGTGTCAGCCGTGATGGGCGCACGTTGGCATCGTGGAGCGGGAAATCGGACCGACAGTGCGCGCCTCGACTCTCTTCCCGCCTCAGGGCCGCCGCGGCGATCATCAGTGAGACCAAAGCCGGACCAGAGGCAGCGACACTATTGGCTGCGATCGGCAGCAGGGTCGCCACCGCTTCGCGCATTGCCTCGCCGTCGCGGATGATACCCAGGGCGGCGGAGACAATCGGGCGGACCACGGAAGCGTCTGGTCGTGGAGGGACGAATGTGGAGCATCTGCGCGGTCGCCGGGTATACGACGTGCCGGCAACGCTTTCGGCAACCCAGCTCGCGGTGACCGCCGCTTCGGTGAGCGAGTTGCTGGCCAGGCGGTTGGCGCCGTGCAGGCCGGTACAGGCCACCTCACCGCAGGCCCACAATCCCTCGATGGAGCTGCGGCCGGCGCTGTCTACGGCGACGCCGCCCATGTGATAATGTGCCGCCGGGCGCACCGGGATCAGGTCGGTCGCTGGGTCGATTCCTGCGCTCCGGCACAATTCGGCGATGCCTGGAAAACGCTTGCCAAATCTCGGGCCGAGACTTTGCCGTGCGTCCAGGAATACGCGGCGTCCAACGGCAAGCTGGTGCCAAATGGCGCGCGCTACGACGTCGCGAGGCGCAAGTTCACCGCCAGGTGTGTCGGCGAGGAAGCGCTCTCCTCGCTCATCGATGAGCACCGCGCCTTCGCCACGCACGGCTTCGCTCACCAGCGGCATCGGCCGGCGCGGACCGTCGAGCGCAGTTGGATGGAACTGTATGAATTCCAAGTCGGCGAGTTCCGCCCCCGCCCATGCGGCGAGCGCCAGCCCGTGACCCCATGAGCCAGCGGGGTTTGTCGTGTCGCAAAACAGCCCGCCGACGCCGCCGGTCGCCAGCACCGCGCGACGCGTGGGCAGAGCGAGCGCGCCGGCTCGTCCTGCTGCGACCACGGCGATGACCGACCCGTCCTGCACGACCAGCCGGCGGACCTCCACATTTTCGATAATGGTGATCGAGGCTGTACGCCGAACCGCGGCGACGAGCGCGCGCACCAACTCGCGACCGGTGGCGTCGCCGGCTGCATGCACAATCCGCCGTCGCGAGTGTGCCGCCTCGAGCCCAAGTCGCAACGCGCGGTCAGGGTGCTGGTCGAAGTCGACGCCGAACCTTTGGATCGTCCTAATCGCTTCGGGTGCAGCTCGTACCACTCGCCGCACCGTGGCCTCATCGCAGAGTCCGTCGCCGGCAGCTATCGTGTCGCAAAGGTGAAAATCTGGGCCGTCGTCGCCCCCGAGACTTGCCGCAAGACCGCCCTGGGCAAGTTCACTGCAGGCTCCGGTTCCAAGCGGCGCGTTGGTCAAAAGCACGACCGGTTCCGGCGCCAGATGAAGCGCCGTCATCAGGCCGGCAATGCCGCCGCCGATGACGACCGGCGCCCCCGCGATTTCGCGAACCTCCAGACTCATAGGGAAAGCATGCGCTCGACCGCGCGGCGGGCGGGGCCGGCAATTTCGGGATCAATCCGGACCTCATGCCGGTTCTGCTCGAGTGCGGCGCGAATGTTGGCCAGGTTGATGCGCTTCATGTGCGGGCACAGATTGCATGGGCGAACGAACTCGACGTCGGGATGCGCGACCGCGACGTTGTCGCTCATCGAACATTCGGTCAGAAGGACGACACGCTTCGGTTTCTCACGCTCGACATAATCCGACATCGCCGCGGTCGAGCCGGAGAACTCCGCCTCCGCGACAACGTCTGGTGGGCATTCTGGATGGGCCAGCACGATGACGCCTGGATGGGCATCGCGCAGTTCCCGGATGTCTGCTGCGGTGAAGCGCTCATGCACCTCGCAATGGCCTTTCCAGGCGATGATCTCGACGTCTGTATCGGCTGCCACGTTCCTCGCCAGATATTCGTCCGGGAGCATCAGCACACGCGCCACGCCAAGCGATTCCACCACCGCCTTGGCGTTGCCGGACGTGCAGCAGATGTCGGACTCCGCTTTTACGGCGGCGGAAGTGTTGACGTAAGTAACAACGGGGACCCCCGGATACCGCAGCCGCATTAGCCGCACGTCGTTTGCCGTGATCGATTCGGCCAGCGAGCAGCCGGCGCGGAGATCCGGGATGAGCACGGTCTTGTTCGGATTGAGCAGTTTTGCCGTCTCGGCCATGAAATGAACGCCGGCAACCACGATGATGTCGGCGTCGACCGTCACCGCCTTGTGGGCCAACGCCAGGCTGTCGCCGACGATGTCTGCCACGCAATGAAAAATTTCGGGCGTCTGGTAATTGTGCGCCAGCACCACCGCATTGCGCTCACGCTTCAGCGCTAAGATGGCTTCAATATCGCCGGCGAACGCGGGCCATTCAACGGGTGGGATCACCCGCCGGACACGCTCATACAAGGACGCAGCCATAGGTAACGCCCCAGTCATTGGCGCCTCGATTATATTCGGTTTGACAATAAGGGAATATATCTACCTTGACTATAAGTATGTCAAGCCCGCGCCAGCGGTAATTTTGTCCCGGCGATAGCCCTGTCGTCGAGGACGGCATGCCGGAAGCGATAAAGCTTCGCCGGTCGGCCGCCCGTGTCGAGGGAGGTCTCCCCGGTCTCCTCAACAAGTTCCTGCTGCTCGACCAATCTCCGGAAGTTCGGCTTGTTGATCAGCCTGCCAGCCAAAGCTTCCACGGTTCGCTGCAGTTGCAGCAGCGTGAAGGAAGGCCGCATAAGCTCGAACACGACCGGCCGGTATTTGATCTTCGAACGCAGCCGCGCGATCCCGGTTGCCAGAATACGACGGTGGTCAGCGACCATTGGTTTGCCAGCCGCGGCCGCAATCGCGTCCCTGCCGCCACCGGCCTCCTCAATCAGAGCAGCTTCATAGAGCAACTCGTAGCGTTGGAGCGTGAGTTCCTCGTTCCAATGGCGGTCGTCGAAGCCGAAGGCTATCGCAGCGCGCTGCCGGCGCTCGCGTTGAGTGGTCGGCTCGCTGGCGCCGCCGGCCCACTCAATCAGGCGGGGCCGCAATCTATCGAGCAGCACAGGCGGCGTGCCGAAGCGGTGGTCCTCCCAGGGAAAATATTCGTACCAACTTTGCCAGCCGCACGCGGCCGAGTTCGTTGCCTGTTCCTTCCTGGTCAATGCGAGATAGCTGATTGAGATGACGCGCTGGTGGCGCTCAGTGCCGATGCGATCGCGATCGGCGAAGGTGTAGAGTTGCTCGATGTATCCAAGTGCATGGCCGGTCTGCTGCTCCACCCACCCCCTCAAACCCGACTGCAGTGATCGATGCTCAAGGGCAAAAGGTCCAGAAGGGAGGGTGTCCGCATGACCGACTGTGAGGACACAGGGCTCACTGTCGTTTACGGCGACCACGACGGCAGTCAGGTCCACTTTGGCTTCGTCAGCTTTGACGGCGGCTTTGCCTTTCTTGGTTCTTCTTGTCTGAGGATCCATGTTTGCGAAAGCGGGTTGGCCCAACGGAGCGCCTTAATCGATTGAATGTAACCTTGGAAGCCAGCACGTCAACACCGGAGTACTCAAGCGCTGTTTTTAGCTCTTCGCAGTCGCACAAAAATATGCCAAACGCGACACCCGCTGTTGGTAACGTAAGGGAAGGGGCCTCGGTTGAGCGCGGCTGGTGAGATAAAAGGGATGACTCCTCCAGATATTCGATCGCGAAAAGGCCAGACGCCACTTGTATGCTTGACGGCCTACACCACGCCGGTCGCGAGGCTGCTCGATCGCCACTGCGACATCGTTCTTGTCGGCGACAGCGTCGGCATGGTGCTGCACGGCCTGTCGTCGACGCTGGGGGTCACGCTCGACATGATGATCATGCACGGACAGGCCGTTCGCCGCGGCCTTGAACACGCGCTGATGGTCGTCGACCTGCCCTTCGGTTCCTACGAGGAAAGCCCAGAGCACGCTTTCGGCAACGCTGCGCGCGTGATGGGTGAGACCGGTTGTTCAGCGGTAAAGATCGAGGGCGGCGAGACCATCGCGGAAACCATCCGCTTCCTTACCGCGCGCGGCGTACCTGTCATGGCCCATGTGGGCCTGACGCCGCAGGCGGTAAACACGTTTGGAGGCTATCGTGTGCAGGGCCGGGGAGCCGATGCAGAGCGGATCAGGCGCGACGCCAGGGCGGTAACTGAAGCTGGCGCCTTCTCCTTGGTGCTGGAAAAGATACCGGAGCAGCTTGCACGGCAGATAACCGCCGATATCGACATACCCACCATCGGCATCGGTGCCTCGCCAGCTTGCGACGGCCAGATTCTGGTGAGCCACGATATGCTCGGGCTCTTCACCTCATTTCGGCCGAAGTTCGTCAAACGCTATGCCGAGCTCGGTGAGCAGGCTGAGGCGGCAATCGCCGCTTACGCCACCGATATGCGGAACCGGCACTTTCCGGCGGTCGAACATCTCTATGTCAACGCCTTGAAGGCCGGTGACTTCACATGAGCGTGCCGATCGCTCGAACCGTGAGCGAGCTGCGCGGCGTCGTTGCGCAATGGCGTCGCTCGGGTGCCACGATCGGTATTGTGCCGACCATGGGAGCCTTGCACGACGGGCATCTGAGCCTCGTGCGGAAGGCGCTCGAAAGGGCCGAGCGGGTGATCGTGACGCTGTTCGTAAACCCCAAGCAGTTCAACAGCCCCGCCGACCTGATTGCCTACCCTCGGACGGAAAGCGACGATGCTGCCAAGCTCGCTCTGCTGGGCACGCATCTGCTCTATGTGCCGGACACAGAGGAAATGTACCAGGTGGGCTTCGCCACGGCCGTTTCAGTGTCCGGCATCAGCGAATGCCTTTGCGGCGCATTCCGGCTCGGCCATTTCAATGGCGTGGCGACGGTCGTGGCCAAGCTCTTCCTGCAGGCCGGCGCTGACTTCGCCTTTTTTGGCGAAAAGGATTTTCAGCAACTTCAGCTTGTCAGGCGCTTGGTCCGGGATCTCGACATTCCGATCACTATTGTGCCCTGTCCGACAGTCCGCGAAGCCGATGGTCTTGCGCTATCGTCGCGTAACGTGCGGCTCTCCCCAGCCCAACGCGCCATTGCCCCAAAACTAGCATCGGTCCTGCTCGATACGGCCGAGCGGCTTGCACGCGGCTCCCCCATCCTGCCTACGCTTGATGAAGCGCGTGCAGCAATTCTGGCTGCCGGCTATCGCGAGCTCGAATACCTGGAGCTTCGCGGAGAAACAGACCTGCAATCGTTAGCAAGCCTTGACCGACCGGCACGCTTGCTTGCTGCGGCTTGGCTTGGCGACACGCGGCTCATCGATAACGTCGCAATATCACCCATCGGTAGTTGGTCAGGTGGGCGGAGCTCTCTCCAATCGGAAGCAGCACAGCAATTGCGGTGATGACGGCGGCGCGTCGTATGCCCTGCAGGGACAGGCCATCATTTAGAACCACGTCTCCGTCGGCTTCCAGCAACCTCCGCGAGGTACGCTAAGCGCAGATGCATCGCGTATTTGAAACCTTGGTCGAGCAACTCTCTGCAAGCGTCGATGCCGTCGATCTCCATGAGGCAATGGCGTCCGCCGCAGCCGGGTTCGACTTTCCGCTCTTCGCTTATTTCACCTACCCATCCGCTTCCGGCGACAGGCCGCGATTGATCTCGAATTATCCATCATCATGGACATCACATTACCTGCAACAGCGCTACCACAGCGTGGATCCCGTGATCCTGCGGGGACTGCGGGGCTGGGATACCTTCGACTGGGGTGTGGACCGCGATCACCGTTATTTGCCGACCTCTCAGCAGGAAGTCCTGGAAAAAGCAGCTGAGTTCGGCATTCGCGGCGGACTGACCATGTCGATGCATGATCATCGCGGCCGGTTCGCCGCACTGACCTTCGCCTCCAACGAGGCGCATCCGCCATTTCTGAGGTCGCTGACGCGCTACGAAAAAGCAATGCAACTGGTTGCGATCAACGTTCATATCCATGCCCGGCGCAGGCTCGCCGAAGATTGCGTGGTAGATGGCATAATGCTCACCCGGCGGGAGTTCGAGTGCCTGAAATGGGCGGCGTGCGGCAAGTCGGCCTGGGATATCAGCCAGATTCTCGGTGTCTCGAAACGCACCGTGACCTTCCATCAGGAAAACGCCAAGGCGAAGCTTGGCGTGCGAACCATCAACCAGGCCGTAGTGCGGATGGCTGCTCGGGCGAGATCCTGATCCTCTCCAAGTCTAGCTGTAAAGGTCTACAGGCTGCATTCATGACGGCTTTGCCCTTCGATTGCGTGGACACATCCCGCACGGAGACGACAATGATGCAGCTGATAACACCCGACTGCTACGCCGAGTTTGCGAGCGAACTCAAGGAAATGCACGGACTTAGGTATCGGGTTTTCAAGAAGCGGCTCGATTGGGAAGTGCAGACCGAAGGCGAAATGGAAACGGACTCGTTTGACAGCCTGAACCCCGTCTACCTGCTTCTCAAGGGGTCCGATTGGCGAACTTGCGGCTGCGTCCGCCTTTTGCCGACCACCGGACCGACAATGTTGCGCGATACGTTTCCGACGCTGCTGGATGAGATGGTGGTCCCTGCGAGTGCCGATATCTGGGAGAGTAGTCGTTTCGCGCTCGATCTCCCTGCGACAGCGCCGAAGGCAGCTGGCGGCCTGGCCCAAGCAACCTACGAGCTCTTCGCGGGGATCATCGAATTCGGCTTGGCCAACAATCTCTCCGGGATCGTAACGGTGACAGATACGCGCATCGAAAGGATCCTTCGTCTCGCGACCTGGCCGTTGTCACGTATCGGACAGCCCAAGCAGGTCGGCAACACCGAGGCAGTCGCCGGCTTCCTCGATATTTCCTACGCCAGTCTCTTGCGCATCCGCTGGAGGGGACGCCTCAACGGGCCGGTGTTGTGGCAACCAGTTCTCATCCAATCGGCATAGCGCCTGCGGATGCTCAGCCGTGACTTGAGTTAAGTCTGCTCACGGCCGCCACCGCCGCCGTGAGGGTGAGCGGACCCGCCCCACGAGCTTTCGACTGTTCCGGTCGATTGGCTCGCGCGGCCGGACTTTGGATTTCCGTAGGCGCAACCCGCAGTCCAGCGTGAGCACGCCAAAATGGCGCCCCTCCGCTTCGTCCAAAGAAGCCAACGTGGCTTCTGAGGTCGTCTTAGAATATTGGACCGGCCGCCGTGAGCGATCGCAACCTCAAAGCTTTGCCGGTATGCCGGTTTGGCCGGACCGTCGGCCAGTCGGAGCAGTCCCCCGATAAGGACCCGAGCTGACGCGCGGTCCAACAGCGCCCGAGCCTATGCTTTGTGCATTACCGTTCGGTTGGCCATGTCGTCCAAGACCGCATGAAGAAGGCTTCCAACCTCCTGCGCAGCGAGCTCTGGCGCAATTCCTACATCGGACAATTGAATGAGCATTTTCTTGGCGGCACAGCGCCAGAACGCGCTCGCCGCCTCGCCGTTCTTGGTCTCGAGGGCCTGGGCGATACTTTCGACCAATATACGTCGCCGATGCAGCGGAAATACGCAAATGTTTGATTCATGCATCAATCACCTCACAGATTCAGTTCCACAAAGAAAAACACCGGCGTCTTCAAAAGAGCCCCGCTAGCGCGGTGACGGTTCGCGGCGACATGACGAGTTCCACTTCCCCATCGACAAGCCATTGGGAGATGAGCCGCCGGACCGCATATCCGGGACCGCACATAAGGTGAACCACCATTGCTCATCCGGCTGCATTTTCCTGGGCCGTTCGACGAGGCGTTCCAGCCGAATTGACGTCCAATGACTTGATCTCTGAAAGGGCAGGGCGGTACGAATCACCCGACTGTTCCGCTGCTTACATTCCTGCGAGCTTGTGTATGAACGATTAAAGCGTGCCCGAGCCGTTCTTGGTGGCCGCCGCAGAAGGGAATCATGTCATCCGCTGCCTATCGTAGGCGGCGCGACTTCTAGCATGACTGCACTGCCCCGACAGGGCTTTGCAATCGCGCGTTTCGAAGCCTATGCTTTGGCATCGGCCGGCATTTACTTCGGTGCAGCCGACAGTAAGACGTACGCGCTCTTGCCCCGTTGGAAGAGAGCCTTGCCCGATCCCTCTTTCGCGACCAGGTGCTGAAGCCCTCACCCCGCAGGACTTCGCGCTTTTGCGACCATCGCTGCATCACGTCGAACCGGGCATCAAGGACAAGTTGGAGGTCGCGCATCAGCCGATCAAGAACGTATATTTTCCCGAGAGGGGCATCGCGTCGGTGGTCGCCACCATGACCGGCGGGCGGCAAGGTGAAGTCGGCATTGTCGGCTATGACGGGATGAAAGGAATTGCCGTCATTCTCGGAAAGGAAAGCACTACCTGGCGCCTGCCGGTTGAAAACCTTCGCCCTGCGATTAGCCCGTCGCTTCGCACCTCAGTGCTGGACTATGCCCACGCGTTCCTCGTCCAATCATGCCGGACGGCACTGGTCAATGGCCACTCCAAGGTCGAAGAACGGCTGGCCCGCTGGCAGCTGATGGTCCACGACCGTGCGGAAGGAGATAAGATCCTCCCGACGCATGAATTTCTGGCGACCATGCTCGCGCCCACCGCCCGGGGTCACCACGGCCCTGCAAATGCTTGAGTATCGAGGACTGGTGCACGCCAAGCGCGGCGAGATCACGATCATCGACCGTGCCGGATTGATAAAGCTCACACATGGCGCTTATGACAAGGAGGAGCAGCGTTATTTCGGCCTGGCCGCTGCCTGAAGCATGTCGGTTGAAACGGGTTCAGCCGACGTCTCCTTGCCCCTCACCAGGTCGCCCAAAAGCATCAGCGGTTTTGAACGAATCGCAGCGATTGTCCGCAATCGGACATAGGCTTGAAGGCGGTCGAATTCGTGCCATAAGTCGGGTTGGTCAGGGTTCAGGGAGGAATTCGTCATGACCAATTCGTTTCACACCGTCACCGTCGAAAAAGCCGCAGAAGCCTATGTCCTTTCCAGGGGAAGGGTCCGCTTTCTCTCCATGGCGCAGGCGATCCGCGCCATCCGAACACTAATGCCGGCATGCAAGGCCACCGACCGCGAGTTGGAGGAACTGTTGGCGGCCGCTTCCTTCGTTCATGGCGTGCCCGTCGCCTTCGACACAAAAACAGCCGATGGTGTAGAACCACGGCTGCATTCCTAAGAGGGCATGCCGCGCCATGCAGACTGTCAGAGGGCATTCGTCAGATGGTAGTCCGCTAACTTAACTGCAGAGTCTAAAGGACGTGTTCCAGCATTGCGAACTCACCGATCGCTTTGTTGCCAAAGCTGCCAGCAAGCGATCGCCTCATCCAGCCGTTTGCACCATCTCATCACAGACATCATCGCGATGCTACCTGTCCAGCATATGTCCAGCATTTCGCAAGGCGGCCAGAAGGAGCCTCGCATAGCCTGTGACATCGATCTGGGCCTGCATCGAAAGGGGCATGCTGGTCCAGTTCTCCAACGGTGCAATGAAAGGTGAGAAGGTGCCATTGACAAGGCAACAACAGCTAACAAGGCCCTCTCGGTCCAATGCCACCACACCGATCTTGTCGCCTGGATATCCAATGGCTGCGACTCGCTGGACCTCCAGGTCACCGTCCACCCGCACGTCAAAAAGAAGGCTACCACGGCTCCTCGTGGCTATCTCAGCCGCCTTCTCATCAAAGCTTGAAGAGAGCAAGCGGACGCTTTCCACCGCCATCTGGAAAATCACCAAATCCAGTTCATTCACGGCCATATGGGCATTTCCGCGCAACGGGTGGTGATTGCAATGACACATACTGCTTGTTCACAGATGTCGGTCACGAACGATCATTCGTCGGGTTCCGGTTCCGACCAACGGTGTCGCCACCTGATCGTGCTGCGGTTCGAACCTTCCGAACGCGAGCCGAGCGCGCTATGAGGTTGGAGTCTAGGTCTCGGACCCTGCCTCGCGGCCTGCTCATCTTTGGCAGACCCGTTGCAACGCCGCCGCGATGGCGCAAACGCCAGATGACGCTGATCCATCGCTTGATCGTGAACTGAGCTTCTGAACACCATTGGGACAGCAGGGTGGAAGGGCTTGACCAACGCTGCCCCCGTTTTCCAAGAGGACCCGTCCTCGATTGAATCTTTCGAGCCCCGTGCAGCGCGCAGCCAAATGATGACCATCTGGACCCAGCTCGCAGACCGCAAGGCAAAGAGGGAACCTTCCAGGCAGCCAAGCTGCGTCGACGCAAAGAGCGGCCTTTGGAGTTCCCAGAATCGACCCTTCCATAGTTGCGACAGGCAACCACTGCACGAGTGTGGGAGAGCGAATCGCAAGCATTGCGTGAGGTCCTGCGCGTTTTCCCCTCTTGCTATTTGGCACATCGTTTGCGCCGAAGTGGGCGCAGCGTTCGACCGGAGCACTGCATGGGAGAGGGAGGAGCCCCACCCCGATCCGGTCAAGGAGAGAGACGGTGTTGGTTCCAAGAGTTCCCCGCGCGATCTTAGCGCCCCGCAAGCGCCATTTTGCCCGGACCTACGTGCAGGTACTTGCCGCCATAATCCTGGGTGCCGCAATCGGCTATTTCCATTTGGAGACCGGCCACAGCCTGAAGCCGCTCTGCGATGCCTTCGTCGATGTCGTCAAGATAATCACCGTACCTGTCATCTTCCTGACAATGGCGACCGGCATTGCCGGCATGAGCGATCTGCAGAAGGTCGGCCGAGTTGCCGCCAAGGCGATGGTTTATTTCCTTACCTTCTCGACGCTAGCACTCCTTGTCGGGCTGATTGTCGCGAATATCGTTCAGCCTGGCGCCGGCCTCAACATCGATCCGGCCTCGCTCGATGTCGAAGCCGTTAAGGGCTATGTGGCCACGGCTCACGAGCAGTCCGTGACCAGCTTCCTGATGAACATCATCCCGTCAACGATTGCCAGTGCCTTCGCGGAAGGCGACATCCTGCAAGTCTTGTTCCTCTCGGTCCTGTTCCTCTCGATCCTGTTCGGCGCGGTCTGCCGCTACAACGGCCGCTCGCTCTTCTCTCTCGTCCGATACATCAAGGACGAGCTGCTGCTCGCAATGTCCTCCTCAGAGGCCGCGCTGGCCTCGCTCATGGAGAAGATGGAAAAGGCCGGCGCCACGCATTCGGTCGTGGGTCTCATTCCATTCAATCTGGACGGCACGAATATGATGCTCGCCGCCCTTTTCATCGCCCAAGCGACGAAAACTGATCTCCCGATCGGCTGCCGGATCCTCATGCTGTTTGTCGCATTGTTCCCTTCGAACGGAACAACCCGCATTACCGGTGCAGGCCTCGTCACAATGGCTGCAACGCTCTTTCTTGTTCCGGCCGCACCGGTCACCTCCGTGGGGCTTATTCTTGGCGTCGATCAGCTTATGTCCGAATGCCACGCGCTGACGGTTTTTCTCCGCAGCGTAGCGGCAACGCTGGCTGTCACCCGGTCCGGGGCGAGCGGGATAAACGACGATTCGGGGAGCGCCTCACTAGCGGACCGTTCAGCGCTCTGGCGGTGGACGGTCAAGTCGCCCGGCGTGGTGAACACAATTCCCCGTGCGAACGACGCTCAGCTATTGGGGTGGACCCGATGGCGCAAAGCCGTATTTGAGAAACCGCCAGATCGCACCGGCACCTGTGCGCCTGTAGCAACTGCGGGGCACGATCAAAACTGACCCATTTTACACCAAAAAGGCGGCCGTTGCTGCCACGCCGTCCATGGATTGGAGACTCATGTCTAAGCCGACTGCCATCACTGTCGCAGCTCTTCTTTTACTCCTCGCCTTGCTGGCGAGCCAATATAGCGCGAACCTGCACCGGCAGGCGTGGTCGACCGACAGGCAAAAGTGGAGCGGCGCATTCGACAACGATCTCCTTCGCCAATCGCCGGCAACCCGCAAGGCGATGCCGTTCTGGTCATATTCAATGACTACCACAACTGTCCGCATTGCAGACTGGCTGATATCAACTACCAAAAAGCCTTCAAGCATGAGCCCAATCTGAAGCTTGTGATCAAACAGTTCCCGGTCCTGGGACCGGATTCCCAATTCCCAGCCTTCGCCGCACTCGCCTCGAGAAAACAGGGAAAGTTCGACGAATTCCACCGCGCCCTTATGATTTCCCCCAGTTGAAGGGTCACTCTCAAGATCGCAGCGCGTGTAGGCCTTGACGTTGAGCAGCTCAAGCGGGAATGCAAGATCCGGCCATCGCAGATGAAATGCGCGCGTCCGCGCACTCGCGAAAGGTCTGCACTTAGACGGTACGCCCGCGTTGGTGGTCGGCGATATAGTGGTCGCCGACCTTGTGGACATGGCCAGCTTGCAACGCTTGCATCGCCGATGCGCGCTCAAAGCGTGCTGGCTCTCGTGCGGGGCAGCATCTGTAGACCGGCCACGCTGTTGTTGCCGGAGCGTGCCGTTTGTGGCAGCTGGCTTTGCTGTCGCTCCTCGTAATCTTGTTGCGGTCATCCAGCTGCCGTGGGCGCCAACAACAATCCTGAGCGCCCGCGCCTGAAGTCGCTGGCCGGGTGCTCGTGAACCGAGCCCGCTTTTCTTCGGCAAGCTCAGGCGGTCTTGGCCCTGCGGCATCGCCCCCTGGCGCGGGGCAGCCTTCGGCTGCTGACGGTCGCCGGCCTGTCGGCCGGCGTCTTTCTATTGTGGCCTTCCCCCTGGCGCAGGGTGGGCAGCACTCCCTTCTAGGCCCGCCGCGGCGTCCCGCAACCCTTCGCTTGTCGCTTTCGGGTCCTCCACTCCGTTCCGGTCCTGCTGATGCAGTCCGCCTCCGACGGCGGGCCTTTCCGGTCGCTTTTGCCGCCCACCCCGCTTCCGGGGAGGGCGCGCGATTGTAGAGCGGAGGACATCACGATGCGTGCAAACAACAAACGTTGCGGCAGCCGACAGGCTGGCGCAGACAGCGGCGGGCGCACCGGCGCCAGCCTTTATCAGGAAATCACCGACCGCATCATTGCCGAACTGGAGCGCGGCACCGTGCCATGGGTCAAGCCGTGGGGCAGGGCAAGGACAGGCCTCGGCCTGCCGCGGAATGCGGCCACCCAGCGCCGATATTCCGGCATCAATATCCTGATCCTGTGGGGCGCGGTCATCGAGCGCGGTTTCCCCAGCCAGAACTGGCTCACCTTCCGGCAGGCGCTTTCGCTTGGCGGCAATGTCAGGAAGGGCGAGCACGGCACCACCATCGTTCACGCTGACCGCTTTGTTCCCAAGAACGAAAAGCAACGCGCCGACACCGATGGCGACGAACCGCAGGCGGTGCCCTTCCTGAAGCGCTTCACCGTCTTCAATGTCGCGCAGTGCGATAATCTGCCCGAACATCTTTACGCCGCCGGCGAGCCTCTGCCTGAGCGCGAGATGGTCCCGCAGGCCGAGGCGCTCATTCATGCAACCGGCGCTGATTTTCGCGTCGGCGGCGAGCGCGCCTTCTACATGCCCGGCAGCGACACCATACAGGTGCCGCCGCAGCCGGCTTTCTTCCACCAGATCGACTATTACCGGACCTGCTTTCACGAGCTTGGCCACTGGACCGGCCACCCGAGGCGACTCGCGCGCGACCTGTCCGGCTCCTTCGGGTCCAACACCTATGCGCGCGAGGAACTGGTCGCCGAAATCGCATCAGCCTTCATCTGCAGCAGTCTCGGCATCGAGCCGACCGTGCGCCATGCCGACTACATCGGCTCATGGCTGACGGTTTTGCGCGAGGACAACCGCGCCATCTTCCGCGCCGCAAGCCATGCCTCGAAAGCCGCCGATTTCCTGCTTGGCCGCAATGTCGATGTCGAAGGCGAGGCACATGCCGAAACCGCCTATGGGAGCGCGCAATCCTCACACGCGACCGCCTTGCGCCTCTGATGACGCAAAGCCGCGCGCAACCAACTCGACAGTTCTTTTGAGGTTGCCCTAACGCCGATGGCCGGCGTTGGCGTCGATCGTTCATCGGACCGAGGTTCGCAAAAAAAGAGGGCGGCATTGATGCCGCCCTCTCGTTGCGAAAGCTGCCAGAGCTGGATTAGAAATCCATGCCGCCCATGCCGCCCATGCCGCCGCCGCCCATGCCGCCAGGCATGCCGCCGCCAGCCGACTCCTTCTTCGGAGCCTCCGCGATCATGGCTTCGGTGGTGACCAGCAGGCCGGCGACCGAGGCCGCGTCCTGAAGAGCCGTACGGACAACCTTGACCGGATCGACGATACCCATGGCGATCATGTCGCCATACTCGCCGGTCTGGGCGTTGTAGCCGAAGGTCGCGCCCTTGTTCTCAAGGATCTTGCCGGCAACGATCGATGCTTCCGCACCGGCGTTGGCCGCGATCTGGCGGGCCGGAGCCTGCAGCGCACGACGCACGATGTTGATGCCGGCGGCCTGGTCGGCATTGACGCCGGTGGCCTTGATGTTGGCCGAAGCGCGCAGCAGCGCGACGCCACCACCAGCAACGATGCCTTCTTCGACGGCCGCGCGGGTCGCGTTGAGGGCGTCATCGACGCGGTCCTTCTTTTCCTTGACTTCGACTTCCGTCGCACCGCCGACGCGGATCACCGCAACGCCGCCGGCGAGCTTCGCCAGACGTTCCTGCAGCTTCTCCTTGTCGTAGTCCGAAGTGGTCTTTTCGATCTGCTGCTTGATCTGGGCAACGCGGCCCTGGATCTCGGCCTTCTTGCCGGCGCCGTCGACGATGGTGGTGTTCTCCTTGGAGATCGACACCTTCTTGGCGCGGCCGAGCATGTTGAGGCCGACGTTCTCGAGCTTGATGCCGAGGTCTTCCGAGATGACCTGGCCACCGGTGAGGATGGCGATGTCTTCCAGCATGGCCTTACGGCGGTCACCGAAGCCCGGAGCCTTGACGGCGGCGATCTTCAGGCCACCGCGCAGCTTGTTGACGACCAGCGTGGCCAGAGCCTCGCCTTCGACGTCTTCCGAGATGATGAGCAGCGGCTTCGAGGTCTGCACGACGGCTTCGAGAACCGGCAGCATGGCCTGGAGGTTGGACAGCTTCTTCTCGTGCAGGAGGATGTAGACGTCCTCGAGTTCGGCAACCATCTTGTCGGCGTTGGTGACGAAGTAGGGCGAGAGGTAGCCGCGGTCGAACTGCATGCCTTCGACGACTTCGAGTTCGGTCTCGGCGGTCTTGGCTTCCTCAACCGTGATGACGCCTTCGTTGCCGACCTTCTGCATCGCTTCGGCGATCATCTTGCCGACCGAAGCATCGCCGTTGCCGGCGATGGTGCCGACCTGGGCAACCTCTTCGGAGGTCTTGATCTTCTTGGCGTTCTTGATCAGGGTCGCAACGACGTCGGTTACCGCGAGGTCGATGCCGCGCTTCAGGTCCATCGGGTTCATGCCGGCGGCAACGGCCTTGTGGCCTTCCTGGACGATCGACTGCGCCAGAACGGTCGCGGTCGTGGTGCCGTCGCCAGCGATGTCGTTGGTCTTCGAAGCAACTTCGCGGACCATCTGCGCGCCCATGTTTTCGAACTTGTCCTCAAGCTCGATTTCCTTGGCGACGGTGACGCCGTCCTTGGTGATGCGCGGGGCGCCGAACGACTTGTCGATGACCACGTTGCGGCCCTTGGGGCCGAGCGTGACCTTCACCGCGTCAGCGAGGATGTTGACACCGCGCAGCATGCGCTCGCGGGCATCGCGGGAGAATTTTACGTCTTTGGCAGCCATTTTTAGCTCCTGGCAGGGGCTTCAATCGAGCCCGGGAATTCAGTTGACGAAAGGGCCTGATATGAGCCGATGATGCCCATGATGTCGGATTCCTTCATGATCAGAAGGTCTTCGCCATTGAGCTTGACTTCCGTGCCCGACCACTTGCTGAACAGGATGCGGTCGCCGGCCTTGACGTCCAGCGGGACCAGCTTGCCAGCTTCGTCACGAGCGCCGAAGCCGACAGCGATGATCTCGCCTTCCTGCGGCTTTTCCTTTGCCGTGTCGGGGATGATGATCCCGCCAGCGGTCTTGGATTCGGATTCGACCCGGCGAACGACCACGCGGTCATGCAGCGGGCGGAACTTCGACTTTGCCATTTTCGGATTTTTCCCTGGTGCGCTGTTGAGGGGTTTTTGTTAGCACTCGCGATGGACGAGTGCTAACGCGATAGTGAGGTAGGCTGTAAGCGGGCACTCGTCAAGACGGACGAGGGCAGGCGAGGAGCTCTGGCCCCCTCCCCGGTGGAACCCAACGCATACGCGGCATCCGCGTTGATGGCTGCGAGCCCCACATTTCCATTGAATTCGGCGTCATGACGCCAACTTGCTCGCGCCGCTTCCAAGTCGTCAGTCGTGCTGCCGTCAGCACGAACATAGGGCTGCGCTTCACTTCCCGTCGAAGCCGCGGCAAGCAGCGTCGCCGTCAGCACGCTCCTTTGCAGATGCTTGCCAAAGGTGGACAGTGAGCGCACCTGCGCCGGGCTGTTGGTGCGAACGTAAGACGTCATTGACAACTCCTTTTTGCAAGTCGAGCCCCTTCTCCACCTTCGGCCGCCGTCGACGCGAAGAAGTCCGCATCGCGTTGAAGACGAGCTGCGAAAAAGAGAAAGATGTGTTTGATGGCTGCGGCCCCAACGGTGCCTTCAGATTTGAGATCACTTCCGCCGCGAGCGGCTGAAGCTCCTCGCAACGTCAAATCGAATCTGCTGCCAAGCCTCCAGGAAAGGAGAGCATTGCTCATCTCGCGCTTGTGCATGCAGTCAACCTTCGATCCGTGTTGCCACATCAAGAGCAAATGCCGTGCCAAAGCTCACTGGGAAGTGAACGCATGGCTCTCCCTGAAAACCTCACAAATCCAGCATGGTCAATTGTGCGGAACCCGACATGCGTCTTCTGCCACTGTCAGCTTTCGGACAGGCATGACGCGTTTCGCGCCGACCACCGGTCGATCGGTTTTGGGGCCGGTCTGTTCGCCTCATAAGAGCGCGTTACATTGCGTAGCGGTTTCCCGAGCGCCGCCACATGACACTGGACCTGCAGGTAGCACCGGCTTCTCATCCAGCCTTACTTTGGCCCCCTCGCGTATCAAATTCCCGCTGGCGAGCCCTGCTTTCATAGATCGCACCATGCCGGATGTCTGCTCTGGCGCCCGACCCGCTGGCACGATCTCGATCCGGCATAAGGGCGCAGCATCTTTGCAGGCCGTTTCATCCCGGCGTCCTGCTTGGCTGACAGACCGCACTTGGCGAGCGGTCTCCATGCTCTCTCCAAGGACCATCCCTGCGGCTGGCTTGTCGACCTATGGGCGGGTCCGGCCGCCCGAAACCCTCGCGCCATCAGCTTTTTTCCCCGCCGCCTGCGGCGGCTTCCTCGCGCCGCTTCGCTCACAAAAAAGCTGCCCGCTCGGGTCCTTCACTGTCGCTGCGGCCCTGTCGGATTCAGGCGGTCCTGACGCGCCCATTACGGTGCGCCATCGCAGGGGATGGTCCCCGGCGAAACCACAAAAGGAGACTTCGAAATGACCGCGATCGGTTACGTCAACAAGCAGGAAAACGGCGCCTACAAGGGCCAGTTCAAGACGCTCAGCGTCCGCGCCGACATCGATATCGTCCCCAACCAGGCCAAGAGCGCCGATAACCATCCCGACTTCCGGGTGCTTACGCAAGGGGTCGAAGTCGGCGCTGGCTGGATCCGCACCGGCGAGACTTCCGGCAAGGATTATGTGAGCCTGTCGATTGCAGCGCCGGAGTTCGGACCGCGCAAGCTCTACGCCAATCTCGGCCGAGCCGCCGGCCAGGACGATCACGACACCTACGCCATCATCTGGAACCCGGCCGACTGACCGGCCGAGATAAGAGCCTCGCGCCGCAGCCCCGGCGCGGGGCTCATTCCCAGGAGTTCCACCCAAACCCCGTCCGCCCTAAAGGGCGGCGAAAACTCTCCCCCGACTCTTCGCCCGTCCCCGAGACGATCTCCCTCGCCCATCCTCGCCCTCGCTTGTCCGAAGCGAAACGAGGATCATCATGGACGACGAAAACGAACGCGCGGCCCGCGCGAAAAAGGGCAGCCCGTTTCTCAGCACAGCCCAAGCCGCCTTCTATATCGGGCTCTCCCAGCGCACGCTCGAAAAGATGCGGCTCAAGGGCGGCGGCCCGAAATTCCGCAAGCACGGCCGCTATGTCCGCTATCACATCGACGAACTCGACCATTGGTCGAAAGGACACCCGCAGCACTCCATCGCCGGCGATGGCAAGGCCGGTTCCGGCCAGGGCGGCACGGGAGGCCGTTCATGAGGCGGCGCCCTTCCATCCATCTGATCGGCAGCCGCCTGAGGCGTGTTCGAGCCCGTAAGACGGTCGCCTTGGCCGCGGCCGGTCTCGGTCTTTTGGGCTTCACGGCGCTGGGAAAGCCCGCCCCTTGGCTGGTCTGGAACGCCTCGGCCAGCGCGCCGATCGGCCTTTACCGCATCGCTGCGGGAGCGCTGGCGCGTGGCGATCTCGTGCTCGTGCGCCCGCCTGAATACGCGGCGTATCTCGCCGCCGAGCGCAGCTATCTGCCTCGCAATGTGCCGCTGGCAAAACGTCTTGCAGCGCTGCCGGACGATAATGTCTGCGCCTTCAATGACGCCATCATCATCGGCGGCGACATCGTCGCGCGCCGGCTCAAAATCGACGCCGAAGGCCGACCTTTGCCATGGTGGAACGGCTGCCGAGCGCTCGGGGATAACGAGGTTTTCCTGCTCGGCAGCGACAAAAACCGCTCCTTCGACAGCCGCTATTTCGGGCCTGTTCCCACTCAAAATGTCATCGGGAGGCTCGTACCACTATGGACCGAGTGACCCTCCTCTTGTTGGGCATGATCGCCATTGCGCCATGCGCCTGTTCCGCCTCGACCGGCGCTGAGCCGGTCGCCATCTCCCAAAGTCCGCAGCTGCGAAAGTGGCAGACGTTGGTATCGGAAGCAAGCCGGCGCTTCCATATTCCCCAAGCCTGGATCTATGCCGTCATGGCTGCCGAAAGCGGCGGCAAGACAATGCGCGGCGGCCGCCCCATCACCTCCCCCGCTGGCGCCATGGGCCTCATGCAGGTGATGCCCGGCACCTATGAAGAGATGCGGGTCGAACACGGCCTTGGGCCTAACCCCCACGATCCGCGCGACAATATCCTGGCCGGCACGGCCTATCTCAGTGCCATGTATGACCGCTTCGGATTTCCTGGCCTGTTTGGCGCCTACAATGCCGGTCCCGAGCGCTACGACGAGCATTTGAAGCGTGGCAAACCGCTGCCAGAAGAGACCGTCGAGTACCTCGACCAACTCAAGGCGGCCGGAGTTTCGGCGGCCGACATCGAGGCGTTCGAAAGCCAATCTGTCGCTCCAAAGGCGCAAATCGCTCCTCTCGGACGGTCGCTGTTCTTCATTCATGACGGTGTTCACTCAGGCGTGCGAAACGGCGATCTCTTCGTGCCGCTCGGCAAGGACGGCGCGCAGCCGAAGGAGCCGGTGCGTTAGCCATGGCGGACGGGGGCGCGTCTGGCGGGGCTGGGCGCGGAAGGCAAGATAAAGGTACCGCCTCCAGGAGGCGGTTAAATCTTTGTCTGCACATCGTTTTTCCGGGAGGCTGCCGCCGGTGCCAAGAGGGTTTGACGTGTAAGTGTCTGATTTTGCTTGATATGTCTGGGAGGCTCGCATTAAGGATGACGAGTTCAGGCCGAAGCTCGGCAAAATCGGGTCGCGCGGCTCGAAGGCCGGCAAACGCTATGCCGGCCAGGTTCGTGCGGCGATCAACCGGGCTGGCGGCCGGCCGCAACGCGGTGGTCGCTTCACAGGAAGCCGGACAGGGCGCGGCGGGGCGGCCGCCGCACTGCTGAAATCGCGCGACCGGTATGCCGCCTTCCGCCAGCGCCGGGTGATCGTCAAGGCGCGGGTCGTCAAGCTCGCCGGCAAGGGCGCGGACGGGGCGCGTGCCCATCTACGCTATCTTCAGCGCGACGGGGTCACCCGCGAAGGTGAACCTGGCGAGCTCTACGGCGCCGACAGCGGCCGCGTCGACGGCAAGGCGTTCATCGATCGCGCGGACGGCGACCGCCATCAGTTCCGCTTCATCGTCGCTGCCGAAGACGGCATCGAGTACGACGACCTCAAGGCGCTGACGCGGCGGCTCATGGCGCAGATGCAGGAAGACCTCGGCACGAAGCTCGACTGGGTCGCGGTCGATCATTTCAACACCGGCCACCCGCACAGCCACATCATCGTCCGTGGCAGGGACGACCGTGGCGAGAACCTGGTCATCGCGCGCGAATATATCTCATCTGGCATCCGCGAGCGGGCGGCCGAGCTGGTCAGCCTCGATCTCGGTCCGCGAACCGACCGCGAGATTGAGCTTCGCCTGCGCCGGGAAATGGAGCAGGAACGCTTCACCAGCATCGACCGTCGGCTGCTCAGCATGCGTGATGATGACGGCCTGGTCTCGCCGGGCGGTCCCGACGCCATTCGCCAGACGCTGCACCAGGGACGGCTGCGCAAGCTCGAGCGGATGGGTCTGGCCGCGGAGGTCGGCGCTGGCTCCTGGCGCCTCGACGATGAGCTCGAAGCCACGCTGCGCCGCACCGGCGAACGCGGCGACATCATCAAGACCATGCACCGCGAACTGACCGGCAAGGGGCTTGCCCGCAGGGCCGCCGACTGGGTGATCCACGATCGATCCGGCGAGCCCGTCCAGTCTCTCGTCGGTCGCGTTGTCGCGCGTGGACTGGCCGACGAGATCAATGACCGCCATTACATGATCGTCGACGCCGTCGACGGTAAGAGCCATTGGATCAACATCGGTAGAGGCGAGGCGATGGAAACGATGCCTAATGGCTGCATCGTGCGTGTCGCGCCAAGGAACACCGAGCCGAGGCAGGTCGATCGTACCATCGCCGAAATCGCCGCCGCGCATGGCGGCCGTTACGACGTCGATATGCACCTGAAGCATGACCCATCCGCCACCGAGAGCTTTGCGCGAACGCATGTGCGGCGGCTGGAGGCGATCCGCCGCGCGACCGGCGGCGTTGAGCGAGAGCCGAACGGCACCTGGCTCATCGCGCCGGACCATCTCGATCGCGTCGCGAATTATGAGGGCCAGCGGGCCAGGGCCGAGCCTGTCGTTGCCGACAAGCTCTCCTCAATGGCGCTGGAGCGACAGGTCAGCTTCAACGGCGCCACCTGGCTCGACCGGGAGCTGGTTGCCGATAGACCCGAGCCTTTGCACGGATCCGGCTTCGGCCGCGACGTGAGAGAGGCGCAAGCTCGCCGGCGGCAGTGGCTGATCGCGCAAGGCCTCGCGCATAAAGAACAGGATGGGATCGTCTATCGAGCCAACATGCTTTCGATCCTGCGCCAGCGAGAACTGAACCGTGTTGCTGGCCAACTGTCGGAGGAACTTGGCCTGCCCTATGCCGAAGCGCGATTCGGAGGACGAGTAGAGGGTACGCTCCGCCGCTCCGTCGAGCTTGCCAGCGGAAAATATGCCGTCGTTGAAAAGTCGCGCGAGTTCACGCTGGTGCCATGGCGGCCGGTGCTTGAGCGCCATGTGGGCAAGGAGGTCTCCGGTGTCGTGAGTGGGGAGGGGATTTCATGGACCGTCGGCCGGCAAAGGAGCGGACCTGGTGTTTCGTGAGATGGTGTACAGCTTTTTAGCCAGCGGCGCGGGCAGCCATGCGAGCCCGCGTAGACCTTATGGCCGCACGCCCGCAATCGGTCGCATGGACCTGCCAGGCGGGGCGGCTTTGGAGCGTTCGGACCCGACACGCTGCGTGAGTGGCCAGACTTCGAGCGCTCGAAGATGCGGACTGTTGTCTGCTGGCCGGCGTTATTCCGGCTGGCCTATGACCGCGGCGCAACAGTTCACCGCTGAAGTTGCCACGGGCGAACATCGACAAGAGAAAAAACACCATTGCGCGTTACAAATCGCCGTTGAAAGCGTTTAGGTTGCATGCGCTTCGCCAAGTAAACGGATACCCCAGAAGAGAGCCATGACCACGGCCCGCCATATCGTGACGCTGCTTAAAAGCCACATTGCCGGCGACGAGGATCGTTTCCTCTCTATCGCGATGCAGCTTGCTGCGCATGAGGCACGTCAAGGCCATGGCAAGCTTGCTCAGGAGCTCAAGGATCTGGTCGACGCAGCCAAGAGCAGGGACGCCCGGATTGCCAAGAGCAGTCGGCCGGTTCCCCTTTTTCAGCCAAAGGGCGAACTCGCAGGCCTCCTGCATGTGCGCTATCCGGACCTGCGACTGACGGACATGATTTTGCCGGACAGTCTGCGCTCGCGCCTGCACCGCGTGCTGGGAGAGCAGCGCCAACAAGCAAGCTTGCGCGAGCACGGGCTTGTTCCCCGTCGCAAACTGCTTCTGGTCGGCCCGCCAGGATCAGGCAAGACGATGACCGCATCGGCATTGGCCGGGGAGCTTCATCTGCCCCTTTTCATGATCGTCCTCGATGGTTTGATCACCAAGTTCATGGGAGAGACTGCCGGAAAGCTGCGGCTTGTTTTTGATGCAATGCAGGCGACGCGGGGCGTCTACTTCTTTGACGAATTCGATGCCATCGGCGCGCGTCGAGGCGAACGCCAGGATGTTGGCGAGATTCGGCGCGTGCTGAATTCGTTTCTGCAGTTTCTCGAGCAAGACGACAGCCACAGCCTGATTATTGCGGCAACAAATCATCCCGAGCTGCTCGACAGAGCTTTGTTCCGCCGTTTCGACGATGTCATCGAATACGCCGTGCCCGATCGGCCGATTATCGAGGCGCTGCTTCGGGCTCGACTCGACCGCTTCGACACCAGAGGGCTTGCCTGGAACGAGGCGATCTCTCAGGCAGAGAGACTGTCGCAGGCCGAGATCACCCGCGCGGCCGACGACGCTGCAAAAACCATCATATTGCGGGGGGGGAAGCGGATCACCTCGGAAGCGCTCATCGACGCTCTGAAGGAACGCCGGCAGGCTTCGCTGTCTGAGTAGCGACAGCACAGATCATAATGGCAGACGATTTTCCGCGCGACCGCGCCCATATCCACCTTCGCAACAACGGCATTCGGGAAGCCTATCGGCGGCCCAACCAACTTATACATGCACCGCCGCTGCCGGCGCGTGATCGGGCGTCGCATGCTGCGGCCTTGACGCAATCCATCGAACAAGCGGTCGAAAGTGCACGCCAGCAGATTGCGGCGCGTGACCCCCAGCTGTCGGTCGGCACGCCTGGCTTTTACCTCGAGATCGATCTGCCCATGTCCGGACGGGCGGCCCTCGACCAGTTGGCCGATCGTCGCCAGCACATGGAGCTGGTCGCCGTCCATGAGCCAACTCAACCCGGTGCTCCCATCACAGCGTCGGTGTTCCTGCCGCAAAGCGCGCAAGCCTATTATTTGCGGAAAGTCGAGGCGTATCGAGACGTTGACACTGACCGCGGCAGACCGCGCAACGAGCCGCTCGTCTCCCGCATGGAGACAGTCAGGCTGGCGACTGCACGATCGTTGTTTACCGACCACGACGACCTCTTCCCCCAGGCCGCTGACGAGCAGGTGTGGTGGGAAGTCTGGCTGCGCGACGGTCGCCGCGAGAACTTCGAGCACATTGCCGAAGCCCTGAACATCACTTTGCGCACGCATGCGGTCAGGTTTCCGGAGCGGGTGGTCATGCTGGCACTCGCCAGCACGGCAATGCTCGACCGCATGATTGCGCACAGCGATGTCGTCGCCGAGCTGCGGCGCGCGAAGGATACGCCGTCCTTCTTCATGGGCCTTGGCGGCGCGGAGCAAAGGGACTGGAGCGACGAGCTTCTCGGGCGCGTCAGACCGCCTCAATCCGATATTGCGGTCTGCATTCTCGACAGCGGCGTACGTCGCACCCACCCGTTGATCGAACCCGCACTTGCCGTTGAAGACTGGCACACCGTCAAACCGGCATGGGGCAGCGACGACACACCTGCGTGGAGCGGCCACGGGACGCGAATGGCAGGTGTCGGCCTGTACGGTGATCTGGTCCCGCTCCTGGTCGGAGGCGATCCAGTTCCATTGCCCTTTCGGCTGGAGAGTGTCCGTATCCTTCCGCCAGAAGACGAGGCAAACGATCCAGAACTCTATGGCTCGATCACCGCGGAAGCGATCGCCCGCGCCGAGGTGCAGGCGCCGGAGCGCCGCCGCGCGATCGCAATGGCTGTGACAAGCGCCAGTCCGGCGCGTGGAAGGCCCACATCGTGGTCTGCCGCTATCGACCAACTCTGTTTCGAAGAGGAGCAGCGACGCTTGATCGTTCTCTCTGCCGGCAACATCGGCGATGACCTCATGCCGGCCGAGCATTTGACGCGCAACGATCTGGAAGCAGTCGATGATCCTTCTCAGGCCTGGAATGCGCTGACGGTCGGCGCTTTCACAGAAAAGGTCGATATCATTGACACCGACTTTGCGGGCTACGCTCCGATCGCGCCGGTCGGCGAGCTCTCGCCGCGCAGTCGCACTTCGGTCGTTTGGGACAGGCAGTGGCCGGTGAAGCCCGAGGTCGTCTTCGAAGGCGGCAATCTCGCCCATGACGGTGTGTTGCCTGGCGAGCCGATCGACGATCTGCAGATATTGACCACTTTCTATCGACCCGAACTGCGCCACTTCACCACCCTCGGAGATACGAGCGCGGCAACGGCCCATGCCGCACGGATGGCGGGACTAATTCTATCAGCGCGCCCCGAGCTGTGGCCTGAAACGGTTCGCGCCCTGATCGTCCACTCGGCCGAATGGACTCCGGCGATGCGCGCACGCATCGATGCGTGCAACGGAGCGAAGGGCGAGATCCAGGCGCTCGTGCGGCGCTATGGTTACGGCGTGCCAGATCTTGGGCGCGCGCTTCTGTCAACGGTGAACGACCTCACGCTTATCGTTGAAGATGAGCTTCAGCCTTTCCAGCGCGAGGGCGGCGCGGCTGCCAAAACGCGTGACATGAAGCTGCATCGCCTGCCTTGGCCGAAGGAGCAGCTCGCGGCGCTCGGCGCTGCCCAGGTCGAGCTCCGCGTCACGCTGTCCTATTTCATCGAACCCAACCCCGGTGAACGCGGATGGACCCGCCGGCATCGTTACGCGTCCCATGGTCTTCGGTTCAGAGTAAAGTCAGCGACCGAGACAGTCGACGAATTCCGAGCCCGCATCAATCAGGCCGCTCGGGACGAGGAGGAAGGGGCGCCTGCTGGAGGCGGAGAAGAGTGGCTGCTCGGCACCTTCCGCGATCGCGGCTCGTTGCACGCCGATTTCTGGTCGGGCAGCGCCGCCGATCTCGCCGAGCGTGATGCGATCGGCGTGTTCCCGGTCGGGGGCTGGTGGAAGGAGAAGCCTTACCTGGAACGCGTCGACGCTCTGGCTCGGTACGCCCTGATTGTGACGATGCGGGCGCCTGGGGTCGATGTTGACATCTTCACACCCGTCGAAGCAGCCCTGACTGTCGAGACGTCGGTCGAGACCTGATGCAGCACTGTCCAAATCGGCCAACAACGGAGGTTTGACCAGCCTCTGGTGCCATGGCGGCTGGTGCTGGATCATCACGTCGGCAACAGGGATCATGCGCGGAGGACGATAGGCCGGCAAAGGAGCGGGCCAAGCGTGTGATAATGGCGCCCATGGTCACGCCCACAAGCCGCGCCCCCTGCGTCTACGGAGAGGTGCGCGTCTGTTTAGGCGGCCGAGACATCGCTTACCTGATCAACGCGCTCGCCGTATTTGCGCCTGTAAGCGGCAATGAAATCGTCGTCGCTACAGATGCAGCGGCCGCTGGAGTCCTTGGCCTTCGGATCGTGCAAGTGAGAGCCAAGGGGGCGCAGAAGATTCACCCGAGTGCTCGTCGTCGGGCTCATGGGAAACCCCGCACTATGTTTGACCAAATCCGCGGCAAGCATAATCCCGGCAAGCACCGACTGAAAGGCCATCGGAACCACAGTTCGAACGCGGCGACTTCCTTCGCTAAGCTGGAACACCAGACCGCCGCAGATAGCCTGCTGATAAAAGGAGCGCAGGGGCTGGCCGACAAACGGGGCTAGCGGTTCAAACGGCACAGCCATCGCTGTAGCCACGCGAACTACAAAGTCGTTGGGAACTCCGGCATTGGTCTGCAGGAGCGTTTTCACCTGCTCGTGTGCTTCCGGTATTCCGAGTTCCTCGGCAATCAGCTGGTGCTCGTCCTTGGATTTTCCGGATGGCAGGTACATGCAACAAAGGCAAGCCTGGCCGTCATCGAAACCATGCCGGGAGATACCGAGATCGTGCTCCTGCGTCCAAGCGTTTGCGATCCATCGCGGCAGTGCACCTTGGACAGCCAGACGGTCGGCGGCGGTGTCAAGCGCCACACCCACTTGGTCGAAGACCCAATTGCCCCGGCGCGCAACATATTCTGCCCACGTCAGAGGGTGCGCCTCGACCTCAAGGGCAGTCGATCTAAGGGCGGTGGCTGCAAGAACCGCTTTGGACATACCAATCTCCGCCTGGCCAGCCAATGCGTAGCGCTGCAGGTTTGAGAGTTCGATCGCTTCGTGATCGATTACATGCAGACGACCTTTGAGATCGGGTTGTCTCGCTAGCGCCCAAAGCGAGCCATGGCCTATCGCACCGAGCCCAACGAGGTGGGTTTCGCCAAGGTCGACTGGGAAGTCGATCGGGCCAGGCTCTCCGGCTTTGGTCTTGTCGTAGCTGCATAGCGAGAGGTCGATGGTTTCGTCCAACTCGGCGCCGGTCAACTGGGCAGCGAAGATAGTTCGAAAGACGTTGGCGGCGCCGAAGCAACTGGCGGCGCCAGCTCCATAAGGCAGCAGACTTGGGCCAGAGCCCACCGGGTCCGTACGCGACAGCTTTGCCGCCCAACCGTCCGATCCCACGAAAAAGATCGGGCACCGGAGTGATGGGCGCGTTACCCCTGCAACGACGCAGACGGTGGCAGACTTGCCGGAACGCCGGATGCCGACTTTTGGATTGATCGACTTTGCCAAGCGCTCCAGCGCTTGGGCTTGAGAGCTCGCCGCGCTGTCCAGCGGGAGTATCGCCAGAACCGGGTAGAGCCTAGCGAGCAATCTCACCGCAAGATCTAGTGTCGCCTGGCCTTCGGCGCAGGAAGCGGCCTGATGGTCGAAGGCGACTGCCACGACCTGCTTTTCAAGAGCTGCTTTGAAGTCTCCCAGATGAAAATCGGCCAGGACCTGAGATGCCGCCGTGGCGGCGCGATCGATGAAGTTAGCGAATGCCATTGTTCAACTCGATATCATGATCATTCGCGACAGTGCCGCGGGAGGGAGCGCATTCCATTTGGCCTTTTCGTCAAGCCGATAGGCGGCGACCCGAGCAAAATCGAAAGGCTCGCGGGCGAAATTCGGCACTACCAGCGACAGACACCCAACCGTGGTAGCAACCGCATAAGCGTCGTCCGTCGTCGAATGGTAGGCGCGGCCCGGATGGCTGTGAATCTGGGCCAAGAGTTTCAGGCCGCTTTTGTAGAGCCAGACATTGAGCCGGTGCAGTTCTTCGGCCGCAACGATCACGCAAACGCCATCGTTTGTCCGAATGTGACGCTGCGCCGGGATAACCGTCTCTGTTACGGCAAAGTGCCGCTCTTGCTGAACGCCGACCCAGAGCGCCATCCCCTCATTGCCCTCGCGACCAACTGAGCGCAGATGCCCATGCGTGGTCGAGATGCAGCCGCGCGGGAGAGTCACGATCGTTACATCTCTCAAACCAGTCATTCTTGTATCGCCTGAGGGGATACCACCATTCCTACGATTGTCGGTTGGAGTTGAATCTGCAACTGCTCTATAGGAACGATTCCGTACTTGATGATCTTGTCCAGGATGAAGGCCAAACAGCCTTCGCCAGAACCCCGATGAAGCAGCCATGGATCACCTGAATGGGCTGGATTGTCGTGGTATTCCCGGACGCCCGCCATGCACAGGAATGGTTCGTCCTCGGGACTGTTGGCCTGGATGAAGTCCGTCAGCGGCACGGCGTTCTGCTGGATGAGAGCTCCTATCATCTCCGGCGGCGTTCCGGGCAGCGGCGGACGTCTAAGCATTTTCAGGTATAGATCTTTCCGGGCAATCGGATGACGCGTAAACGGATCGACGAAGACCACGGACGGTGGTCTTAAGTCGTAGTCGGTGAAGTCGACCTCGCTCGCTGCGCTGACCACCCGTGGCTTTAACTTGGGGCTGGCGAAAATGAAGAAAGCGCGCGGAAAGGTCGCCTCGATCAAGAAGCAGCCCTGAGCCCGATAGACATCAGCATATGGCCGGAACCGGCCGATCTCCCGATCAAACTTCGCTCGGGAGACCTCCGGATCCACACTTTGGTGTTTAGGCACCTGCGACGCCCGCCTTCAGGCTGAGGAACAGGGTCACAGTATTCGGGAAACCGAAGTCGCCAAGCTTCTTGTCGACATCGAGCAAGTTGCCGGCCTCATCCTTGAATTCCCAATTCTCGGCTGGTTGGGCGACATTCTGCGTGTTCTCAAGGGCTTTGGTACGAATGACGTGAAGCGGCTGGTTGGGATTGGCTTCGACCTGCGTGGGCTGGCCGTTCACCACCACCGTGATCTCGATCTTGCCCGGTCCGCCGCCGTGATTATCGCCCTTACCCGAATCCTTCGACATTGTCCTACTCCTGTGGCTTGCCAACCGCCCCACGCCCTGGCGCCCACCTGCGAGTGAGACCGGCGGTCTTCAATCGTTCACCCGGCGCCACGGCCGCGAGTACGCGAAAGACAGGGGATAAGCTACCGAATCGGTGCTTGCCTTCTTTTATGGGTGACTTGAGCCGCAAGTAAATGGTCTCAAATTGCTCCTCACAACTATAATCGATTAGAGCAATGCAAAAATATTGGCGACACGCCTATTCATCTGCTCTCTCACTCGCCTGCTCCGTGCTTGGCAAGGGGAGCTTTGACTGCGTCACGCGTCCCCCAAGCAGCCGATTGCGCCGGCAGCGCCGTAGGAACCGTCGTTCAGAGTCTTCACCACTCAAGCAGCCGCATGGATGCAGCCGACGCTCGTCTCCACAAACAGCGCAAGTGGTGCCTTGTTGGATAAGGTCGCCTCGTCCCTGGTGCAGCATCTGTCGGAACGGGTCCGCTGCGAGACCATGCCTCATCATCGCGCATGCGCAGCAGCCGGCGGTCGATGCTCGTAAGGCGTTCTGCTCATTTCGTGGCGAAGGCGCTGCTCGACTCGCGGACATATGCGGGCACCGAGGCGGAGGCTGACCAGTCGGCGCCGCGTTCGCGGATGTCGCTTGCAATGTGCTCGCGTGCGTTTGCCGCCGGCGACCTTGCCGTCCTCGCCTGCTATGGCGAGCCGGCGCAAGCGGATTGCTCGATACTGCCGGCGAGGCTGCGGGCCGGTCCTAACGGCCGTTCACAAGAGCTTGCATCAGCAACTGGCAATCGGATCGATAACTTCGCGATCGCCGTTATGGCGCGGAGATGCGGTCTCGCCGGGTTGTGGCTGGCGCTTCGTTGTGGGCGGCGCGTCGTAGCCGAGGGAGCAGGGGCGGCGCCATGATCCAGACCGAACGCGCGCTGCAGCAGGTGCTTGAGTGGGGGCGTGCCCTGACCGGTTTCGCGGATGAGCATGCTGAGGAAGCGGTAAGGGGCGGCCAGTATATCCTGCAACGCATTCACCCGAGCCTGCGCGACACCAGCGCCCGCACCGGCCGCGATCCGCAGGACGAAACGCTGATCGTGGCGTTCTATCGCGAACTGGCGCTGCTGTTCTGGCTAGACGATTGCAACGACGTTGGCCTGATCGCGCCGGAGCAGCTCGCCGCCCTGGAGCAGGCGCTGGGGCACGGCGTACCGTGCGTGCTCTCCGGATTCGAGGGCTGCGCTCAGCTGCGCGCTTCGCTGGCTGCGCTCGCTTACGATCGTCACGACTATGCTCGGCTTCTCGACTATACCCGGTGCTACTGCGCGGCGCTGCGCGCCGGACACGCGCAGGCGGCAGGGGCGCGACGCTGGTCTTACGCCGAGTACCTGCACAACGGCATCGATTCGATCGCTTACGGGACCGTGTTCTGTTGCCTGTCGCTGCTGTGGGGGCTGGACATGGCGACCTTGCGCGCGCGTCCAGCGTTTCGCCAGGTCCTGCGGCTCATCTCAGTGATAGGGCGCCTGCAGAACGATCTGCATGGACGCGACAAGGACAGGTCGGCCGGCGATAACGCGGCGATCCTGCTTCTGCAGCGCTATCCGGCTATGCCTGTGGTTGAGTTCCTCAACGACGAGTTGGCCGGCCATACGCGCATGCTGCACCGGGTGATGGCGGAAGAATGCTTTCCCGCGCCGTGGGGACCGTTGATCGAGGCGATGGCGGCGATCCGCGCGCAGTACTACCAGACTTCGACCAGCCGCTATCGCAGCGACGCTGCAGGGGGAGGCCAGCGTGCGTCGGCCTGGACGCGCCGGAGGCGGCGGCTTGGGCGCGCTGCCGTCGGTTCGATCCGACGCAACGCCGTCGCCCGCTGCTACGGATGGAGCGAGCATGAGCGACACCGCCCTGAGCCGGGGAAGGACGAACATCTGGACATCGTGCTGGATCGGCGAACGGCGCCGGCCACGGTGGCCGCTGGCTGGGAGTACATCCATCTCGAACACTGCGCACTGCCCGAGTTGGACCTGACGCAGATCGACCTGCGCGCCTCGCTGCTGGGCAAGGCTATGCGCGCGCCGCTGCTGATCAGCTCTATGGCCGGCGGCATGCCACGGGCCGAGGCCATCAACCGGCATTTGAGCGAGGCAGCGCAAGCCTTGGGGATCGCCATGTGCGGTTCGCAGCGTGTGAGCCTGCAATCCCGCAACTCCCAGGGGCTAACGCGCGCGCTGCGCCGCCTGGCGCCAGACATTCCCTTGCTGGCCAATATCGGCGCCGCGCAACTGCGGGAGGCCGACGGCCTGGACCTGGCGCGTCGCGCGGTGGACGCGCTGGAGGCCGATGGGCTCATCGTCCATCTCAATCCGCTGCAGGAAGCGGTACAGCCGGAGGGCGACCGCGAACTGGCGCGGCGTCCTGGCGCTGATCGCTGGCGCCGCGCGCATCGTGGGCGTGCCGATGGTGGCCAAGGAAGTGGGGGCGGGCCTGTCCGCCTCGGTGCCTGTGCGCTCGTCGAGGCGGGCGTGGCGGTAATCGATGTCGCCGGCGCCGGCGGCACCAGTTGGGCCGCAGTGGAGGGCGAGCGCGCCCGCAATGCCGCCGACCGTGCAGTGGCGATGTCATTCGCCGATTGGGGGATTCCACCCTGACCAGCGTGCAGGCGGTGCGTCGGGCGCTGCCAACGGTGAAGCTGATCGCGTCGGGCGGGATCCGCGATGGCGTCGACGTGGCCAAGGCCATCCGCCTGGGCGCGGACATCGCCGGGCAGGCGGCCAGCGTGCTGGGCGCGGCGACAGTGTCCACCGGGGCCGTTGTCGCGCATTTCGAGATCGTCATCCGCCAGTTGGCCGTCGCCTGCTTCTGCACGGGCTCGGCTGATCTGGCGGCGTTGCGTCAGGCGCGCTTGTTGCCCTCGTCGCATTTGTCCGCCGGTTGATGTCGGCGTCGTCCGCACGCTAACAGCAGGCTGCTGAAATACCTACGCCAAAGACAGACTATTGATCCCCCTGGCGAGACGGCTCGATTGACGGGAGCGATGTGTTCATGGAGCAGCTGTTCACGATGAAGCGGTTGGAAGATTTCGTTCCAGCCGGTCATCCTGGTGCCCGCACCGGCTGATGATCAATGGAGCGCTGGTGCGGCTAGACGGCATCCTTTCCGGCATGTACGCCTGCAGTGCCAAAGGCGGTCGCCCCAGCGTTGCGCCGGAGAAATTGCTGCGGGCCGTGTGTTGCAGGTGTTCTACAGCGTCCGTCGGAATTGATGCAGCAGGTGCTGCTGTGGCAAGGCCAAGACCCGGGAATGCCGTCAGCTTTGATCAGGCGCTTCGGGCCGTCGGAAACGCGCGAAGAGTCCGGCTTTCGAAAAAGGCCGAACGCCTCAGATAAAGCCAGAACTCCTTGGGTCACCATCAAACCAATTTGACGCCCCGGGACAATTTCGTCCGGCATTGTCCGGTGTGCGACGATGTTGGGGATGCGACATAGGCGGATTGCCGTGTATTTAAACCGCTTTTCCTTTGGCACGCATATTGCGCCCTATCGGTAAACCTCGTCATGGGCCGGCGGCAATCGCTCGGAGATTGTCGAAATAGCACAATGATTTCTGCCGGGGTGACATCCGGCCCGACTAGAGCAGGACCTTTCAGATGATGCAGAAAAGCAAGCGGCCATACTCGCGGGGAAATAGTCGCGTCAGGGCTGCATGGACGCTCTTTCCTGGTTGTTTCGGCGGCGGACGCCAACTCTTCAATCGGCACCCGAACCAGTGCCTGGATGTCCAAGGAGCGCCCCTGTTGCGCGTGCCTGGCTGCACCCGCGTGCTGGCTCTCCTCCAAGGCGACGCTTCGGCGCTGCTGCAGACCGGCGACGAGAACCCAACTTCAAAATTAGCATTCCGAAAACCGAAAGAAGTGAACAGGTATGTCCAGGATCGGCGCTTTGACGCGCGCCGCATGGCGATCGGCAACTCAGACGCTGGCCAAGGGTTCGAAAAGTTTACACCCGACGCTAGCGCCGGCCGATTTCAAGCGCGCACTTACGATCAACGATCGATATGGCGGGCTCACTGTCAATGTCCCCAAAATGCCTTTCTGGCTGACCGGGGGTGAAGCCTTCGTCTACCGCCGGACTAGCCACGGCGAGCAGCAGTTCATGCAGGTCGATGCTGCCACGGGTTTCAAGCGGCCCGCTTTCGATCAGGCGCGTCTGGCGGCAGCGCTAAACAAGGTGAGCCATGAGAGCTATCAAGCCGGCAATCTTCCGTTCGACCGTTTCGAACTGAGTGAGGATGGTCGCAGGCTCGACTTCCAGATTGAAGACACCCGGTGGAGCTGCGACCTTGCAAGCTATGACTGTACCAGCACCACATTCGATGCAAGGAAAGGGGACCGTAGGGAGCTCAGCCACCGCTACACGCCGCCAGCGGAGAACAACCCCGACAAGAGCAACGCGTCGCCCGACGGCAAATGGATCGCCTATATCAAGAACTGCAACGTTTTCCTGCGCAGCGAGGACGGATTGCAGGATGTTCCTCTGAGCCGGGACGGAGCCGAAGGCAATTGCTACGTCTTTTCGACGCTGAGCTGGTCGCCGGACTCGCGCCACCTCGCCGCTTACCTTGTTCGCCCCGGCTATAGGCGAGAGGTCCGCTACCTCAATTCTTCGACGGACCAGTTGGAGCGGGAATATTCAACAAAATTCTATCCCAGGCCGGGCGATGTCCTTCCGCTGCCCCAGCCAGTCCTGTTCGACATTGCCGGCCGGCGCCAGATCGTGATTGACGGTGCCCTCTTCTCGAACGTCTTCGAACTTTCCCCTCTCCGGTGGTGGGCGGACAGCCGCGGCTTCACTTTCGAATATAACCAGCGCGGGCATCAGCTTTATCGCCTGGTCGAGGTAGACGCCGCCTCGGGCCGCGGGCGCTCCCTGATCGATGAGACCAGCGAGACATTCGTTGATTATTTGCCGCTGGGGCATGGCCAGGAGGATGCCGGAAAAATCTTCCGTTACGATGTCGATGACGGGAAGGAGATCATCTGGGCATCAGAGCGCGACGGGTATGAGCATTTGTATCTTTTCAACGGCCGGACAGGCGCGCTCGAAAACCAGATCACGCGAGGTGAGTGGGTCGTCCGGAGGGTCAACCATGTCGATCCGGTCAAGCGTCAGATCTGGTTCGAGGCGAGCGGGATGAACTCGCAGGAGGACCCCTATTGGGTCCATGCTTACCGCATCGGCTTTGACGGCAAGGGACTGACTGCACTGACGCCCGAACCGGCCAACCACCATATCGAGTTCTCGCCTGACAGGCGCTATTATGTCGATCTCTGGTCACGCATCGATCTGCCCCCGCGCATGGCACTCTACCGCGCCAGCGACAATGCCAAGCTCCAGCAGATCGAGACGGCCGACATTTCTGAGCTCGTCGCCGCAGGCTGGCAGCCGCCGCTCAGTTTCCATTCCAAGGGGCGCGACGGCAAAACTGACATCTGGGGCGTGCTCCACCTGCCAGCCAACTTCGACCCGACGAAGAAATACCCGGTTGTGGAGAATATCTATGCTGGACCCCACGGCTCCTTCGTCCCAAAATCCTTCTCGCGGTGGACAGAGCCGCTCACGCAGCTGGGCTTCGTCGTTGCTCAGATCGACGGCATGGGCACCAACAACCGCTCCCGCGCCTTCCATGATGTTGCTTGGAAGAATCTGAAGGACGCAGGATTTCCCGATCGCATTCTGTGGCACAAGGCGGCGGCCGCGCAATATCCATGGTACGACATATCCAACGTCGGCATTTTTGGCGCATCCGCCGGCGGCCAGAGTGCAGTCAGCGCGCTGCTCTTTCACCCCGATTTCTACAAGGTCGCCGTCGCCAAAAACGGCTGCTTCGACAACAGGATAGACAAGACCTGGTGGAACGAACTTTGGATGGGGTGGCCGGTCGGCATTGAATATTCGCAATCCTCCGCCGTTGACAATGCTCACAGGCTGCAGGGCAAGCTGATGATCGCGGTCGGCGAAATGGATGATAATGTCGATCCGTTTTGCTCGTTCCAGCTTGCCGATCGACTCATCAAGGCAGGAAAAGATTTTGACATGGTCTACGTTCCTGGTGCCAATCACCATACTCTAGGCACCTACACCGAGCGCAAACTCCTAGACTTCTTCGTTCGCAACATTCTCGGTCAGACCCCGCCCGACTGGAACACCAAACCGATCGAGCTGGAATAGCTTGTGGCTCTTGCAATTGTTAGCTCGCCTTATCAGCTGTAATCAGGGCGAGGCGCGAGCAAATCTGCACCGAAGGACGATCGTGGAGTCTAGGACTTGCGCTGCGTATTGAGGATCGGCTCGCCGCGACGTTGGTCTGAGCAAACTGCTTGATAGGCACGCCTGCAGACCGCGTGTGTGCGATTGCAAGATCCCCTATCAGCCTGGTGTGAAGCGTTCAGGGGAAAAGCCGCACCCAACGCCGCTTCCGCTCGCCGTAACGCTACGGCGGTGCGGCCCACCGATCCGCTCGACGAGCATTGGAACACATAGGTCCCCGAACGGACGATTGCCTTGGCAATAGAAGACCCTCGTCGGTCATCGCCGCTGTGGGTGGCAGCCCGTCGGTCTGGAGCTGCCACGATTCTCATCCTCGCGTCACATATGAGCTGAAGCTTTCCGGATCGGGTATCCAATCGGCATCCAGTTGCTCGGCGATATGGTTGAATTCTGCCCTCAGGACAAGAGTGAGTAGAGCAGCCCCGCTACGAAAATCCCATCCTGGTTCGTTTGACGCATCGACTATTCAGATTGATTGGCGTGATACCCGGCGCGGCCGCAACACGCGAGGCCGTCAACCGCTGAGCAGAAAACCAGCCTTCGCCTTCCGCGGCGGCGGACCTCGTCAGCCTCTCGAAAGCTTGCCTGAGTAGGTTGCTCATGTGATCTGTGGAAGTGAGGATAGCGTGCACCCGTACAAACTAGACATTCATCGTGGCAGCTTGGCTGCAGGTGCAGCACGCCGTACCGCACGAGCAAGCGGACAGGCCGGCCAAGCCGGTTTTGAGCAGCACTTGGGCGAACTGCAGGCGGCGGACGAGTTGATGGGTGCGCTAGGCGAGGAGGTCCTCGTCAATGGCTCGCATGGTAAAGGTGAGTTGAGACCAACGAAGAGGCAGAGGATCCAAAGCAATCTGCAGCATGCTGTCACTGAGCGGCAACCAGGTGAGGTTGGCAACTCAGGCGCTCGCGTGATGATGCAACTCCCCACCGATCAGGTGGGTACATCGGAACGGGAGGCGCAACTTGTGATGCAGGGGGACGAGCACGAATACACCCCAGCACCGCATCTCGACGGGTCGATGCCCTCGACAGTGCAGCCGGATCGTCCAATTGTGGTCCCCGACGGTGCCGACAAGCGTCCTGTTTATTCCAACGATGCCACCGCCATCGAAGGGCTGAAGTCAGCACTCCTTGCGGGTAAAGCCAGGCCGGACACGGTCACTCGCAGCACAAATTCTCTTTTCGGCTTTAGTCGTTGGCTCTTTCAAAACAACAAGCCAGGGCTTGCTGCTCGGCTTTACCATCCGTCGCTGAGCCAGGATCTCGAGGAGTACGAGAGTAGGGGTGGTTCCTCCACCGTGGCTGGCGCACTGCGTCAATTGATGAAGTCGATGGGCGGAGCCGGCCCGATTGTGGGTCGCGCTGTCCTGAACCCCCATCCTGACGACGCCGCGCTCACCAGACATTTCAGATCCGCGAGCGGCTACGCAACTGCTCTTAACCATTTCAGTCATTACCTACGTCAAAATGACAAGCTCGGAATTGCGGGTCGCATTTACGATAAATCGCTGGATAAAGATGTTGAGAGCTACAAGGCCGCCTCCTCTAATGGTGGAGCTCCGATCGAATCTGCGCTGGTTTATCTCCGCAAGAACCCGCCGCGCGTTATACTCGGGAATCATCTGGAAAACGCGGTCAGCATGGAGGCTCGTCCCCGTGGCGACGCTGCTCAGCATACCGCACCACAGCAGGGATTCGATTGGCCAGAGGAGCTCCTGCCGGTAGGTTATAAGGAGGGCACCGATCTACCATTGTCTCTCGCCCCAACCGCGCACCAACACCAAGCGCCCGACTTTGGAGAGGCCGTCCCTCACTTGAACTGGCGCCACGGCGACCAGGGCGCCCCGGAGGAGCTGGTAGCTGCACGGGACAGGAGCAGCCCGCTGCCAAGCGAGGCGGTGCCACATAAATCTGGACGGGGACTCGCTACGCAGCCCAGATTGTGGGCGGAGAAATCCGCCTCGCCAGAGCTCTTTCGACGGCGGGCGGAGCAGGCTCTGCCGGCGTCCGCCAGAGGTGTGGAGACATCCTCCGCGGTTGATGAAGCCGCGCAGGCCGCTCGCCAAGCTTTGGCTTGGTTGCAGCAGGAGATGGAGGGGATCGAACCGATGCAGGATCCTCATGAGGTGGCTACACCGGAATGTGAGGCGCAGCTCGTCAGGCAGAGGGATGAGCACGAATCCACCCCAGCACCGCATCCCGGAGGTGGTGGGTCGATGCCCTCGACAGTGCAGCCGGATCGTCCAATTGTAGTCCCCGACGGTGCCGACAAGCGTCCTGTCTATTCCAACGATGCGACCGCTATCGAAGGGCTGAGGGCAGCATTCCACGCGGGTAAGGCCAAAGCGAACACGGTCACTTACAATGTAAATTCTCTTTTCGGCTTTAGTCGGTGGCTCCTTCAAAACAACAAGCCAGGGTTTGCTGCTCGGCTTTACCATTCGTCGCTGGATCAGGATCTCAAGGAGTACGAGAGTACGGGTGGTTCCTCCACCGTGGCTGGCGCACTGCGTTACCTCAAGAAGTCGACAGGCGGAGCCCCGATTATGGCTCGCCCTGTCGTGATCCCCTATCCTGACGATGCCGAGCTCATTAGAAATTACAGAGCCGCTTCGACCAAGGAGTACCTGGCAGCGCCTGCGACCGGACGGAATCCAGATACCGTGGGCGGCTATACAAATTTTCTTAGACATTTTAGTCAGTACCTGCGTCAAAATAACAAGCTTGGGATTGCGGCTCGGATTCACGACAAATCGCTGGATAAAGATGTTGAGAGCTTCAAGGCTGTCTCCTATGGTAATAGGCTAAGTATCAGTTCTGCATTGGCTCACCTCCGGGATATCCTGCCGCGCATTGTGCTCGGGCGCGAAACTGTCCTTTCTGCTCATCCGGCAGACGCAGTCACCAGGCGCGTTGGGGCCGCTGCTGAAGCTGGGCCAGCGGCACCGGCAAGAGCTCCCCAACCCGCCTCGCCAGCAACCGCTAGGCTGCCAGGCACCTACCGCGGCCTTCCACTGGTTGATGTGACCACACTGACTACCAGTTCCTCTGGGGCTCAGATCGGGGCGCTCGATCCGACAGCCCCGTCCAACGTTGCAACGGGGCGGGTGCTCGGCGCCGCCGAATGGCTGAGCGACGCCCATATCCAGAGAGATTACAATTTGCTGGAGGGGCAACTGCAGGGGATCAATCCGGCGCTCGCTGCCCGGACTCGGCTGGTGGATCCTTCCGTATCCCATCTACTGCGACACACGTCGCCGCAAGACGCTCGAGGCATATTGCAGTCCATCTATAATCAAAACAACGCCACAGCCGACTTCCTGTTCTTGCCAGTGAATAATGGCACGGCTACTAGCCCCGGCACCCATTGGTCGCTGCTGCTCGTTGATCGCCGCGACCCGGAAAGGCGGTTCGCCTATCACTACGACTCCCTCCAGCGAGAGGGATATAACGACGTGCCTGCAAAACAGCTCGCAGGACTGCTGAATGCCACCTTGGCGCCAGCCCCCATGGCCAGACAGACGAACCATTATGATTGCGGCGTATTTGTCCTGGAGGGCACGTGGGCGCTGGTTGAACGATTGGTGAAAGGGCAGCGGCCAGACCACGAGCCGCTGCCCCTCGACAACCTCGTTGCCGATCGGCAGGCGCTGCAAGACCGGCTAAGGAGGCGCTTGCCGCACGAGGAAGAGCCGCGGCAGCTGCTGGAGGATGAACCCGCCTCCCCACCGATGATGGCATTCGAGCCAGGGGAACTGCGGCAACTGTTGGAAGACGAGCCTGCCTCCCCACCAATGATGGCGTTCGAGCCAGGGGAACTGCGGCAACTGTTGGAGGACGAACCTGCCTCCCCACCAATGATGGCGTTCGAGCCAGGGGAACTGCGGCAACTGTTGGAGGACGAGCCTGCCTCCCCACCAATGATGGCGTTCGAGCCAGGGGAACTGCGGCAGCTGTTGGAGGATGAACCCGCTTCCCCACCGATGATGGCGTTCGAGCCAGGGGAACTGCGGCAACTGTTGGAGGATGAACCCGCTTCCCCACCGATGATGGCGTTCGAGCCAGGGGAACTGCGGCAACTGTTGGAAGACGAGCCTGCCTCCACTTGGGCACAAATCAATTCGACCCCACATGCGCGAGCGGACGGTGTTCATCAGCCAGCCCAGGCGCCGTGGCTCCCTGAACGCAGAAGATAACTTTGCGGAGGAGCGGTCACGCAACTGTCGGCGGCGCCGGGCCTCAGGGTGAATGGAAAGGATGGAGTGGCGGATGGTGTCGCGTGAAGGCGCAACACGCGTGCTGACCGACCTGCATACGTAGGAAGTCGTTCATTGCTCCCAAATCGTATGTGAGGAACATTCCTGTCCCGGCTGCGCCGCGCGATGCTAGGTCGCGTTGTTCAGCGGGCCAAGCCGATGACACCTACGAAGCTACTGATCGGGCAGATCGCCGTTGTGTGCGCAATTGTCATTATCGGCGTATGGACGGCAACCCAATGGTGCGCTCAAATGCTGACCTACCAGACGCCTCTCGGCGCACCATGGTTTCTCTTCGCCGGCTGGCCAATCTACAAGCCGTGGAAGCTGTTTGAATGGTGGTTCCACTTCGATGCTTATGCGCCGGAGGTCTTCGACAAAGCCGGTACGCTTGCAGGCGCCAGCGGATTCCTGGGTTGTGCCGCCGCAATCGCTGGCTCGCTTTTGCGCGCGCGACAGCGCGGGTCGGTTACGACCTATGGGTCTTCACGGTGGGCCACGACTCATGAGGTCGAGACGGCAGGGTTGTTACGGCCGGCGGGCGTTTTCCTCGGTAGGCTGAACGATCGCTATCTGCGCCATGACGGCCCGGAGCACGTCATGGCATTTGCGCCGACGCGTTCGGGCAAGGGCGTGGGGCTGGTTGTTCCAACGCTACTTTCCTGGACCGGGTCTGCCATCATTCATGATATAAAAGGCGAAAATTGGCAGTTGACCTCCGGCTGGCGGTCGAAATTCTCGTACTGCCTTCTGTTCAATCCGACCGACCCGAGATCGGCACGCTACAACCCGCTGCTGGAGGTGCGCAAAGGCCCAGATGAGATCCGGGACGTTCAAAACATCGCCGACATCCTCGTCGATCCCGAGGGCGCGCTGGAGCGACGGAACCACTGGGAGAAGACCAGCCATTCACTCCTAGTTGGCGCCATTTTGCACGTGCTCTACGCTGAAGAGGACAAGACGCTGGCCCGCGTCGCCACCTTCCTGTCGGACCCGCAACGCTCGTTTGCCGCAACGCTACGGCGGATGATGACGACAAACCATCTCGGGACGGGGCATAACCCTCAGGTCCATCCCGTAGTGGCCTCGGCGGCTCGCGAACTCCTGAACAAGTCGGAAAACGAGCGCTCAGGCGTCCTCTCGACCGCCATGTCCTTTCTCGGGCTTTATCGTGATCCAACGGTCGCGGCGGCCACTTCGTCCTGCGACTGGCGCATCGCTGACCTAGTGGATGGAGAGCGACCGCTGTCGCTCTATCTGGTCGTGCCGCCTTCGGATATCTCGCGCACCAAGCCTTTTGTGCGACTGATCTTGAACCAGATCGGCAGGCGGTTGACGGAGCGTCTGGAGGGGGACCCGAAGAAGAGCCGTAAGCATCAGCTGCTCATGATGCTGGACGAGTTTCCGGCGCTCGGTCGCCTCGACTTCTTCGAAACGGCGCTCGCCTTCATGGCAGGTTATGGCATTCGCTCCTATCTGATCGCACAATCTTTGAACCAGGTTTCAAAGGCCTATGGCGAGAACAATGCTATTCTCGACAATTGCCACGTGCGAATTGCCTTTTCCTCCAATGACGAACGCACGGCCAAGCGCATCTCGGATGCCCTCGGCACCGCAACCGAACTTAGGTCGATGCGCAACTATGCGGGCCATCGGCTTGCGCCCTGGCTTTCACATGTCATGGTGAGCCGCCAGGAAACCGCGCGCCCGCTCCTGACGCCAGGCGAGGTGATGCAATTGCCGCCGTCAGACGAATTGGTCCTGGTTTCTGGGTTGCCGCCGATCCGCGCCAAGAAGCTGCGCTATTATCAGGATCAGAATTTCACAGATCGGGTGCTGCCTGCGCCGGTGCTGCACGACGGACCCTATGCGGACTGCCCTGCATCACGCCCGGACGGCTGGACTGGACAAGTGTGCAGCGTCGATAGCCGACTTGCTGCGGACGAGGAAAGCGCCGACGCGCCAGTTGAAGACGAGGGAGGCGTTCAGCAGCAACGCCATCCAAGCCTGCCCGAAGAAGACGTTGTTGTCTCTCAAGAGCCCGATCAGGCCGATCTGTACAAGCCCGCAGACGATGACAGCGAAGCGCTCGCGGACAAGCGTGTCATGGATCGGATTTCCACTGCGGCCCGCGTCTACGGTATCAACGAGGGCAGGGGCGACGATGTCATTCCCGGCTTCTGAAGTCCGCTGAGTTGCAGAGCGCACCTCAGCGTAGATAACGGCCATAAGCAATTTTGAGCGTCTGGCCGATGCTTCTCCCGTCGCCGGCGCAACGCCGGGCCGTCGGAACGATCCGCATGAAGCCGCACCGCATTCGCCATCAGTTTCTGCTTGAGCCGGAGCTCAGCGAGAAACTGGACAACCTCAGTCGCGATCCGTCAACGACCAAATCAGCGATCGTGGGGAAGGCGATCGAGGCGTTCATCGAGCGGCGTGGCGAGAGCGAGTTCGATCGGCGCTACGGCGTAAGGCTTGACCGGCTCTCCCGCGATCTTGCCCACGTCAGGCGCGATTCCGAGGTGATCCTGGAGAGCCTGGCGCTCTTCATCCGCTTTTCGATCACCCTTCACGCCCACACGCCGGTCCCGGATCGGGCAACGCAGGCTATTGCCCAAGAGCGTTTCGAGAAATTCGTTGAGAAGGTCGGCCGCCAGATCGCTTCCGGCAAAAAGTCGCTTAGCAAAGACAATGGTGGGGGAGGGGAAGGATGAGCTCTCATCCCGAGGCCGACCACCGGCGGCGTGTCATGCTGCGCACCGCCATGGGTCCGGCAATCACCGAAGCCCTGGCCGATCCGTCCGTCATCGAGGTGATGGTCAATCCCGACGGCGCGCTGCGACTCGACCGGTTAGGCGAAGGTCGGGTCGATACCGACGTTCACATGCACCCGTCCGAGGCAGAACGTATCATCCGCCTGGTTGCTTCGCACGTGCGCGCCGAGGCGCACGCCGACAACCCGATCGTCAGTGCCGAATTGCCGTCTGGCGAACGCTTCGAAGGCCTGCTGCCACCTGTGGTGTTGGCGCCATGTTTTGCCATCCGCAAGCCCGCCGCGAAAGTCTACACCCTGGCCGACTATGTTGCCGAACGCATCATGCTGCCGCTGCAGGCCGATGCGCTGAAAAAGGCCGTCCGCGAGCGGCGCAACATGCTGATCGCCGGCGGCACTTCCTCGGGGAAGACAACACTCGCCAACGCTCTGCTGGCTGAAGTCGCCGAATGCGACGATCGGGTGATCCTGATCGAGGACACACGCGAACTGCAGTGCGCGGCCAGGGACTGCGTTGCCCTGAGAACAAGGCGGGGCTCGGTCACCCTTGCCGATCTCGTGCGCTCGACGCTGAGGCTCAGGCCGGACCGCATCATCGTGGGCGAGGTGAGGGGCGCGGAAGCGCTCGACATGCTGAAGGCATGGAACACCGGGCACCCAGGCGGCATCGCTACCGTACACGCCAATTCCGCGCGCTCGGCTCTCTATCGCATTGAGCAACTCGCCCAGGAAGCGGTGGTCACCGTTCCCCGCCGGCTCATCGCTGAGGCGATAGATCTGATCGTCTTCATAGCGGGACGCGGCTCGTCGCGCCACATCGACGCAATCGCCGAGGTCACCGGTCTCGACGGCAGCGGCGATTACGCCGTTGCCCCGCTCACGCTTTCGCAACTCCAGCAGCTTTGAAAGGCCTTCCTCATGCGCAAGAAGCTTCGCTTTCTTTCGTCCACAGCGCTCGCGTTTCTTATCACGGCCCCGGTTTATGCCGCCGGCTCCGGCATGCCGTGGGAGCAGCCGCTGCAGCAGATCCTGGAGTCCGTGCAGGGACCGGTCGCCAAGATCGTTGCGGTGATCATCATTATCACCACCGGCCTGACGCTTGCCTTCGGCGACACCGCCGGTGGTTTTCGGCGCCTGATTCAGATCGTCTTCGGTCTGTCGATCGCCTTCGCGGCATCGAGCTTCTTCCTCTCCTTCTTCTCCTTCGGTGGTGGGGCGCTCGTCTGATGGCCGCCGGGGAGCAGCATATCGAGGGCTTCGCAGTACCGGTCCACCGGGCGCTGACCGAGCCGATCCTGCTCGGCGGGGCTCCGCGCGCGGTGGCGATCCTCAACGGTACAGTGGCCGCGGCCATTGGCTTCGGCTTGCAGCAATGGATTGCTGGTCTGGTGCTTTGGATCGCAGGCCACTCGTTAGCGGTGTTTGCCGCAAGACGCGATCCGGACTTCGCCAGCGTGCTTGTGCGCCACCTACGTCTGAAGGGGTGGCTTGCATGCTGAACCTTTCGGAATATCGAAGCAAAGCCGACCGGCTTGCCGACCATCTACCCTGGGCTGCCTTGGTGGCGCCCGGCATCGTGCTCAACAAGGACGGCAGCTTTCAGCGGACGTTGCGGTTCCGCGGCCCGGATCTCGAAAGTGCGACGGAGGCTGAACTCGTCGGCATTTGCGCCCGGGCGAACAATGCTCTCAGACGCCTTGGCTCTGGCTGGGCATTGTTCTTTGAGGCCGAGCGCACAGAAGCGCTGGGCTATCCGAACTCGCATTTTCCTGACGCCGCGTCGTGGCTGGTCGACGAAGAACGCCGCGCTGCTTTCGAGGGGAAGGTAGCGCACTACGAGAGCCGCTATCATCTGACCTTGGTGTTTATGCCACCGCCGGACGCCCAGGCGCGCGCAGAAAGCACGCTCGTCGACTCTCATTATTCCCGAGGAGAAAGAGACTGGCGCCAGGATCTGGCGAGGTTCCGTGACGAGACCAACCGCGTGCTCGATCTCTTCTCGGGTTTCATGTCCGAAGTACGCGTCCTCGATGATGCTCAGACGTTGACCTACCTCCACGGCACGATTTCGCCTCGTCGCCATCCTATCATGGCCCCGGAAACGCCGATATATCTGGATGCAATCCTGGTCGATGCGCCGCTTACCGGTGGCCTGGAGCCGATGCTGGGTGAGCAGCATCTTCGCACACTGACCATCCTCGGCTTTCCGAACCTCACCCGGCCCGGAATCCTCGATACCCTCAATCATCAGGATTTCGCCTATCGCTGGATGACGCGCTTCATTCCGCTCGAGAAAACGGAAGCCACGAAGACGCTGACGCGATTGCGCCGGCAGTGGTTTGCCAAGCGCAAATCGATCGTGGCAATCCTACGCGAGGTCATTACCAACGAGCCGGTCCCGCTTGTCGATAGCGATGCCGACAACAAGGCGCTCGATGCCGACGAAGCCCTTCAGGCATTGGGCGGTGATCATGTGAGTTTCGGCTATCTCACCACCACCGTGACGGTGTGGGGCGAGGATCGCCAAGCCGCTGCAGAGAAGCTTCGCGCGGTCGAGCGCATCATCAATGGGCTCGGCTTCACCACGATCCGAGAAGGCGTCAATGCGGTCGAGGCTTGGCTCGGCTCATTGCCTGGCCATGTCTACGCTAACGTTCGCCAACCGCTCGTTCATACATTGAACCTTGCCCATCTCATGCCGCTGTCGTCGGTTTGGGCCGGTCCTGCGACAAACGAGCATCTCGCGAAAGTCACCCAAACCGAAGCGCCACCGCTTTTCGTTGCCGAGACCAGTGGGTCGACACCGTTTCGGCTTTCCACCCACGTCGAAGATGTCGGCCACATGCTGGTTGTTGGTCCGACCGGCGCCGGCAAGTCGGTTCTGCTTGCTCTGATTGCTCTGCAGTTCAGGCGCTACGCCGGCGCCCAGGTTTATGTCTTCGACAAAGGCAATTCGGCCCGTGCTGCAACACTTGCCATGGGTGGAGAACACCACGCGCTAGGAGCGGACGGTTCCCTTGCCTTTCAGCCACTGCGCAGCATCAACGACCAGGCTAGCCGAAGCTGGGCGGCCGAATGGATCGCCAGCCTTGTTGCCCACGAGAACGTCACCGTCACGCCGGAGGTGAAGGAGGCTATTTGGTCAGCGCTGGCCAGCCTTGCCACCGCGCCGGCGCAGGAACGCACACTGACCGGTCTTTCGGTCCTGCTTCAATCCAATGCGCTGAAGACCGCATTGATGCCCTACACGCTCGACGGTCCCTTCGGCCGCCTGCTCGATGCCGATCATGATGGGCTGGCCTTGTCGGATGTGCAGTGTTTCGAGACCGAGGAGTTAATGCACAGCCAAAGCGCTTTGCTGCCGGTGCTTACCTATCTGTTCCAGCGACTTGAGGAACGGTTCGACGGACGGCCCACGCTGATCATGCTCGACGAGGCGTGGGTCTATCTCGACAATCCGCTGTTCGCCGCCCGCATCCGCGAATGGCTGAAGGTGCTGCGAAAGAAGAACGTGTCGGTTGTCTTCGCTACGCAGTCGCTGGCTGATATCGCGGGCTCTGGCATAGCGCCGGCAATCATCGAAAGCTGCCCGCAGCGCATTTTCCTTCCCAATGATCGTGCCGTGGAACCCCAGGCGCGCACAGCCTACGAGCGCTTCGGTTTAAGCGAGCGGCAGATCGAATTGATCGCCCGCGCCACGCCGAAGCGTCAGTATTATCTGCAATCGCGCCGCGGCAACCGTCTGTTCGAGCTCGAGCTTGGCCCCATCGCTCTTGCGCTTTGCGGTGCTTCCGATCCGGCCACGCAGACTCTGATCGACAGGATCATGTCCGAAGACGGGCAAGGCAGCTTTGCCTCGCAGTTCCTGATCGCGCGCGGCCTCGATTGGGCCGGCGAACTTCTCAAGCAATTCCCTCAACCAGACAAGGAGCAATTCTCATGATGCGGCGACGCCTTCTCTCCGGCCTGATCACCGTTTCCCTGATCGCCAAGCCTATGGCCGACTATGTGCAGCCCGCCTACGCCCTTATCGTGTTCGATCCGTCCAATTATGCGCAGAACGTGCTGACGGCCGCGCGCGCATTGGAGCAGATCAACAACCAGATCCAGTCGCTGCAGAATCAGGCGACCATGCTGCAGAACATGGCGCGCAATCTTCAGCGTCTGGATTTCTCTTCCGTTGGCCAACTCACCGGTTCGCTCCATCGCATCGACGGCTTGATGGACCAGGCGAGTGGCCTCAGCTTTGATCTGGGCAAGCTTCAAGACCAGTGGCGCAGCCAATATCCGGAAAGCTACGACGCCACGATCAAAGTCAGCGATGTGGCGAGTGCTGCGCGGGAGCGTTGGCAAACCGCCATGCAGGCGTTCCGCCAGACCATGGGTGTCCAGTCGCAAATCGTCGAGAACGTCCGCGCCGACGGCGATCTGCTCGCCGATCTCGTCAACCGCAGCCAAGGGGCGGCCGGTGCGCTTCAGGCAAGCCAGGCCACCAACCAGCTGATGGCGCTTTCGACAAAACAGCAGATGCAGATCCAGACGCTGCTCGCAACGCAGTTTCGAGCTGAGGCCGAGGATGCCGCCCGCAAGGCCCAGTCAGACGAAGCCGCCCGCGAGATGACGAAGCGATTCTTGGGTACCGGCTCGGCTTATCCCGGCAATTAATCACGAGTTCATCACGACGAGAAAGGCAGCGGCATGAACGACCTTGGCGTCATCGATCGCTTCATGGAGACCTTCATCCGCTACATCGACAGCGGGTTCGGTCTGCTATCGGGCGACCTCGCCTTCCTCACTACCATTCTGATCGGCATTGACATCACACTTGCCGGCCTGGCGTGGGCGCTCGGCGACGAAACCAGCGTTCTCGGCCGGCTTGTCCGCAAGGTGCTCTATGTTGGCGTCTTCGCCTTCATTCTGAACAATTTCAAGAACCTCGCCGATATCGTTTATCGTTCTTTTGCCGGTCTCGGGATTAAGGCGTCGGCCGGCAATCTGTCGGCAGACAATCTCTTGCGCCCGGGCCGCATTGCCGCGACCGGTTTCGAAGGTGCTTGGCCAATGCTTGACCAAGCCAGTCAGCTCCTGGGCTTCCCGGAAATCTTCGGCAACGCACTGACCATCTTCGTGCTGCTGATGGCCTGGTTCCTGGTCATCATCGCCTTCTTCATCCTTTCCATCCAGCTTTTCATCACCATCCTTGAGTTCAAGCTCACCACGCTGGCAGGTTTTGTTTTGGTTCCATTCGCACTTTGGAACCGTTCAGCGTTCCTGGCCGAACGCGTGCTCGGCCATGTTATCTCGTCAGGCATCAAGGTGATGGTGCTCGCCGTCATTGTCGGTATCGGCTCCACGCTCTTCGGGGAGTTCGCTTCCGCATTGCAAGGCAAGGAGCCGGATCTTGCCGGTGCCATGTCCCAGGTACTGGGCGCACTGGCATTGCTTGGCCTTGGCATTTTTGGGCCGGGGATCGCGTCGGGTCTTGTCTCAGGCGCACCGCAGCTTGGGGCGGGCGCCGCCCTCGGCACGACCGCGGCGGCAGCGGGTGTATCACTCGTTGCTGGAGGCACAGCATTTGCTGGCGCGCGTATGGCAACCAGCGGCGGTGTCGCCGCCATCCGAGCCGGCACAACAATGGGATCGGCTGCTTCCACGTCATGGCAGATCGGGCGCGCAACCTCGCCCGACGCTGGCCTCTCCGGTGTGGCTGCTGGAATGCATGGTGTAACCAGTGCAGCTGGCGGCGCCGCTATACGCATAGCGCGATCCGCCACTGCAAGTGTTGGGCGCAACGCCGATGCCGGGCGCGATGCCGCGTGGACCGCGACCGGCGGCACGCCGACAGCGCCAATGACCGAACGCTCTGCCGGTTCGGCCACTGTTTCGGCGCCGACGTGGGCAAGGCGCCTACGTTCTGAACAGACCGCCCGTGCAAATCGCCACGCTGCCATGCAAGCTGTCCGAGACGGAGACCGGCCGGGAGGCAGCGCCACCCCCTCTCTCAACGACAAGGATGACTAGATGCTCTTCAAGCGACCCGTGCACCGTTACGGCAAAACACCCGAACCGGTCACGCCGTATCAAAAAGCCGCCCAGCTGTGGGACGAGCGCATCGGCTCATCTCGACTGCAGGCCAGGAACTGGCGGATCATGGCCCTTGGCTGCCTGGCCTTGGCGACCGGGCTTTCCGGCGGACTCGTATGGCAGTCGATGCAAAGCCGTGTCGTGCCTTATGTCGTCGAGGTCGATGGCTTCGGCGAGACGCGCGCCGTCGCGCCGGCGATCCGGAATTATGAGCCCTCGGATGCTCAGATCGCCTGGCATCTCGGCCGCTTCATCCAGAATGTCCGTTCCGTTTCCACCGATCCGGTTTTGGTACGGCAGAACTGGTTGGCAGCGTACGACTTTGCTAGCGATCGCGCAGCGCTCTTCCTCAACGAATACGCCAAGGCGAACGACCCCTTCGGTCAGATCGGAACGCGCAGTGTTTCGGTACAGGTCACCAGCGTGGTCAGAGCCTCCGAAAGTTCATTCCAGGTCAAATGGACCGAGCAGGTGTTTGAGCGCGGAAGCCTTGCCAGCACGATGCGCTGGACTGCGATCCTCACGATCGTGATTCGCTCGCCAAGCAATACGGATCAGCTGCGCAAGAATCCGCTCGGCGTCTTCATCAATGCCATTGACTGGTCACGCGAGCTCGACAGCGCCGTCCCAACCCCCCTTTCTCCGACGGAGTCCACCAATGAAAGGTAAAATGTCACCGATTCGTGCCGTGCTGATCCTATCGGTGTCGGCAGCGGTCGTTTCCGCTTGTGCATCGAAGAAGGTGCCGCCGCCTGAGATTTCCTATGACGCTGCCGACTTCAAACCGGCCGCGATCGAAAAGGCGCCGGAGAGGCCGATTAGAATTGTCGAGGTGCCAAAACCACTGCCGCTGCCTGGCCAAATGCAGCCCGAGCCCGGCAAGGCCGAGGACAAGCGCCCCCCTGAAGAACGCGTCGCTGATGCCAACAAAGCCGCGACCCAGCAACCCACCAAGTACGGGTATGTTAATGCCGTGCAAGTCTACCCCTTCACCGATGGCGCGCTTTATCAACTCTATGCCGCGCCGGAGCGCGTGACCGACATCGCTCTGCAGCCGGGCGAGAAACTAACCGCCGTGTCGGCTGGCGACACCGTGCGCTGGGTCATTGGCGATACCGCAAGCGGCACCGGTGACAATCAGCGCACCCATGTTCTGGTAAAACCCTTCGCGCCGGGTCTTGCCACCAATGTCGTCATTACGACGGACCGGCGGACCTATCATTTGCAGCTTCAAAGCACCGAGAAGACCGCAATGGCGGCAATCTCCTGGACCTACAGCCAAGACCAGATCATCGCGCTTCGCCAGCGCAATGCTCAAGCCGAGGCAGTTACACCGGTCGCGTCGAATATCGCGCTCGAAAACCTTCGCTTTCGCTACTCAATCAGTGGCGACACACCGCCCTGGAGACCGACGCGAGCCTTCGACGACGGCAGCAAGGTCTATATTGAGTTCCCTCGTCGCATAGATCAGGGCGAGGCGCCACCACTCTTCATCGTCGGCGCAGATGGGAGCAGCGAGCTCGTCAACTATCGCGTGCGCGGCAACTATTACATCGTCGATCGGCTCTTCGCCGCGGCCGAACTTCGCCTCGGCACCAAGCGGCAGCAGGTGATCCGCATCAGCAGGATTGACGGCAGGCAACCGCAACGGCGGATCTCGCTCTTTCGCGGCAGCCGGCGAGGTGAGGACTCATGATCGAAAATTCCCGCTCTGGCATCCCGCCGAAACTGGATCCCGAGGAACTGCAGCTTCGGGCCTCTCCCCGCCGCGTGGTGCGGTTCAGGCGCGGTGTGATCATCGCGATCGCAGCGCTCGGATCCGGCGCTGTCTTCGGCGTTACCATGATCGCCCTCCAGGGGCCGGCCCTTCGCATCAGGGATCAGGCGGAAGATCTCTACAACACTGAGCGCAAACCAACCGCCGAGGGGCTCGATACGCTTCCCCATGACTATTCCGGCATGAAGCCGAAGCCTCCCGTCCTTGGGCTACCTTTGCCGGGCGACCTCGGCCGCCCCATCCTCGAGCGGCAGCGCCAGCTCGGCATCGTGCCGGGCCAAGACATCTCGGCCGAGGAGCAGCGTCTAGCGCAGCAGGCGATCGAAGCGCGTGAATCGCGGGTGCTTTTCCGCGTCGAAAATCGAGCTCAAAAGACAGATGTCGGAGAGAGCGTGCAAACTGCTCAGCATCCATTTGAGGCGCTTCCCCAATCCGAAGCAGGACGCGCGTCAGCCTCGGTGGCGGCGGCGGAAGGCGACCAGAACAATCAGCAGCGAAAGCTTGATTTTCTCAGCCAGCGGAGCACTGGCGGGATCTACAATCCGCATGCGCTGCAGACGCCGATCTCGCCATATCAACTGATGGCTGGCAGCGTGATTGCCGCCAGCCTGATCACCGGCATCAATTCCGATTTGCCGGGCCTTGTCGTCGCGCAAGTCACCGAAAATGTGCACGACACGGTCACGGGCAACATATTGCTGATTCCGCAGGGCTCACGTCTTATCGGCGTCTACGACAGCGTCGTCGCGTTCGGGCAAAAGCGAGCGCTGCTGGTCTGGCAGCGCATTCTGCTGCCCGACGGCTCGTCGGCCGAAATCGACAATCTGCCCGCGAGCGACACCGCCGGCTACGCAGGGCTGGAAGACGAAGTCGATTTCCACACTTGGCAGATGATCAAGGGAGTGGCGCTTGCCACATTGCTCGGTGTCGGCACAGAATTCAGCCTCGGCGAAAACGAGAGCGATCTGGTCAAGGCGATCCGGGAATCAGCCCAGCAGAACGCCAGTCGAGCCGGCCAGCGCATCACCGAAAAAAACCTCAATATCCAGCCCACCATCGTCGTCCGCCCAGGTTGGCCACTGCGCGTCATCGTGCACAAGGACATCGTGCTGCGGCCATACGCCAGTTGAGCAGGAGTTATCATGGCTGACCTGAAACTTGGAAAACTTCCGGACCGAACAGCTTCGAAGATCACCATTACCGTCAGCGCGGAGCTGAGCCAAACACTCAAGGAGTATGCTGCACTTTACCGTCAGACCTATGGTCAGTCTGAAACCGTGGCAGAACTCATCCCTTTCATGCTGGCGGCGTTTCTGGAAGGCGACCGAGCCTTTGCCAAGGCCAGAAAGGAACGTCTGCCGACGGAGCTTGCCGGAAAATCGTGACTCCTCCGCTAGGGCAGCTGGAACATTGCCTAGCTGTCGCGACCTACCTGCTCCTCGCGAAGCATAGGATCAAACACCTTGGAATGCAGGTATGCGCAAGAGATGATGTGGAAGGAGATACCGCGCAACAGCCTAAGTTTGCATTTTCGATTTGGTCGGCCGTGAACTATCCGCAAGCCATTGATCTGGCCTGTTGATTGAGGCGGATAGCGGCTTTGGAATTGCAGGATT
>NZ_JARTVT010000036.1:53006-65246 GCF_029625685.1 Mesorhizobium sp. WSM4976 | reverse complement strand
GTCCTCCCGGCTGGCAAGAAAACTGTCACCCATCTAATCGGTCCATTCTGTTACCTATCTATCCGGTTCGGACAAGGTTCCCCTTTTTCCCCTTGGGGGAGGGGCAAAGGTGCACTGTTATCAAAACTTCATGGTTCCGAGATACGCCTGAAACAATGAGGCGACAGCTTGGCGGTCCTGTTCAAAGCCATCCGGAGACAGCCATGAACAAGCTTTCCCTCACCCGCCGCGCTTTCGTCACCTCGGCCAGCGCCCTTGGCCTTGTCGGCGCCTCCGGTCTGGCGCTGCCCTATTATTCCCGCGCCAGCCAGCGCCCGGCCTTCACGCATGGCGTCCAGTCCGGCGACGTCGATGCTACGTCCGGCATGGTCTGGACCCGCACCGACCGCCCGGCGCGCGTCATGTATGAAGTCTCGACGACCGAAAGTCTTGCAAACGCCACAAGGCTGGCGCCGCTCGATACCTCGCCAGCCAGCGACTATACGGTGAAGCGGCTGCTCACCGACCTCCCCGCGGACCAGGACATCTTCTACCGGATGATCGCGGCTGACCTGTCCGACATCAACGCCTTGTCCGAGCCGATCGTCGGCCGCTTCCGCACCGCGCCGTCCTCGAAGCGCGACGTGCGCTTCGCCTGGTCGGGCGACACGGCCGGCCAGGGCTGGGGCATCGACGAGACCGGCATGAAGACCTATTCGACCATCGCCAAGCACACGCCGGACTTCTTCCTGCATTCGGGCGACACGATCTATGCCGACGGCGCCATGAAGGACGAGGTCGACCTGCCCGGCGGCGGCAAGTGGAAGAACGTCGTCATGCTCGACGGCAAGCGCAAGGTTGCCGAGACGCTGGACGAATATCGCGACCAGTGGAAGTACAACATGATGGACAAGCATGTGCTTGCCCTCTCCGCCATCTGCCCGACCTTCTACCAGTGGGACGACCACGAGGTGCTGAATAACTGGTCGGGCTCGAAGGACCTCAGCAAGGACGACCGCTACAAGGAAAAGTCGATCCATGTGCTGGCGGCGCGGGCGGCGCGCGCCTTCCATGAGATGACCACCATCCGCTACGAGCCGTCGGAGCCGGGCCGCGTCTACCGCAAGATCTCGCATGGGCCGCTGCTCGACGTGTTCTTCCTCGACATGCGCGCCTATCGCGGCCCCAACGGCGCCAATCTGGATGAAACGCTGACGCCGAAGTCGCGCATGATCGGCGAGGAGCAGTCCAAGTGGCTGAAGCGGGAACTGGCGAACTCCAAAGCGACTTGGAAGGTCATCGCCGCCGACATGCCGCTCAGCCTGGTCGTCTGGGACGATGCGGCGAAGAAGGTCGGCTTCGAGGCTGTCAGCAACAACGACAACGGCAAGCCGAAGGGGCGTGAGCTCGAATTCGCCGATGTGCTGCGCTTCATCAAGACTGCCGGCATCACCAACACGGTGTGGCTCACCGCCGACGTGCACTACACCGCCGCGCACTACTACAACCCCGACAAGGCGCAGTTCCAGGATTTCAATCCGTTCTGGGAATTCGTCTCCGGTCCGATCCATGCCGGCACGTTCGGCCCCAACGACCTCGACATGACCTTCGGGCCGGAGCTGAAATTCATCAAGGCGCCGACCGCCGAGCAGGGCCAGAACCTGCCGCCGTCGGCGGGTTTGCAGTTCTTCGGGCTGGTCGATATTTCGGGTGCGACCGAACAGCTGACGGTACGGCTGATGGATCGCGACGACAACGAGCTTTACAAGGTCACGCTCGACCCGGTGCGATCGGCGTAAGGCGTTTCCAAATGACGCGATGGCGACCGCGGATGCGCGGTCGTCAATCCGGATAACAAGCGCGCGGAATGTTCGGCCAAACCGCCGTGTCGCAGTTGGCATCCTTCTGACGCTGCTTGAAGGCGGCGCTGACCGGGCCGGTAACGATCGGGTCGACGCCGTCGGGGGCATCGGCGAACATCTGCTGCGCGGTCCTGGCATCAGGCGGCGATATCGGGTCGGCTTCCCTGAGCGCGGCCGCCGATTGCGCGGCGCCGGCCGCGACGAGCAGGCCAAGCGCCGCCCACGCAAAAACCGGACGCAATCTGGACATCTGATCGGTCATGAACATCGAACTGCCCGGCCCCTCAAAGGTTCCGCCTTGGTTAACAGAATCATTTCACACCAAGACGTTTAACAATCAGTGACCATTTATTTGGGGTCGGGCCTCCCCTTTCGCAATTGCGAAAAACCTTGTATGAGCCGCGCAACCGAAAAAGGCGGCGCTTGTTAAGCCTGCTGCCTGCAACGTTCCCGAGACCAGAAAAATGAACCTTCGCAATATCGCGATCATCGCGCACGTCGACCATGGCAAAACCACGCTGGTCGACCAGCTTCTGAAACAGTCCGGAGCCTTCCGCGACAACCAGCGCGTCGCCGAGCGCGCCATGGATTCCAACGACCTCGAAAAAGAGCGCGGCATCACCATCCTCGCCAAGGCGACCTCGGTCGACTGGCACGGCACCCGCATCAACATCGTCGACACGCCCGGACACGCCGATTTCGGCGGCGAGGTCGAGCGCATCCTGTCGATGGTGGATTCGGCGATCGTGCTTGTCGACGCCGCCGAAGGCCCGATGCCGCAGACCAAGTTCGTCGTTGGCAAGGCGCTGAAAGTGGGCTTGCGGCCCATCGTCGTCATCAACAAGATCGACCGACCGGACGCCCGCCATGTCGAGGTGGTCAACGAGGTGTTCGATCTCTTCGCCGCGCTCGACGCCACCGACGAGCAGCTCGATTTCCCGATCCTCTACGGCTCGGGGCGCGACGGCTGGGTTTCCGAGAATCCCGAAGGTCCGAAGGACCAGGGCCTGGCGCCGCTGTTCGACCTCGTCGTCAAGCATGTGCCGGCGCCGACGGTCCATCCCGGCCCGTTCCGCATGATCGGCACCATCCTGGAAGCCAACCCGTTCCTTGGCCGCATCATCACCGGCCGCATTGAATCCGGCACGCTGAAGGCCAACCAGGCGGTCAAGGTGCTGCACCATGACGGCACCCAGATCGAGACCGGCCGCGTCTCAAAAATCCTTGCCTTCCGCGGCCTCGAGCGCCAGCCGATCGACGAAGCCCAGGCGGGTGACATCGTGGCCATCGCCGGCCTGTCCAAGGGCACCGTGGCCGACACCTTCTGCGACCCGTCTGTGAGCGAGCCGCTGCATGCGCAGCCGATCGATCCGCCGACGGTCACCATGTCCTTCCTCGTCAATGACAGCCCGCTTGCCGGTACCGAGGGCGACAAGGTGACCAGCCGCGTCATCCGCGACCGCCTGCTGCGCGAAGCCGAGGGCAATGTGGCGCTGAAGATCGAGGAGTCGGCCGAGAAGGATTCCTTCTTCGTTTCCGGCCGCGGCGAATTGCAGCTTGCGGTGCTGATCGAGACGATGCGCCGCGAAGGCTTCGAGCTCGCCGTATCACGCCCGCGCGTCGTCATGCAGAAGGGCCAGAACGGCGAATTGCTGGAGCCGGTCGAGGAAGTCGTCATCGACGTCGACGAGGAGCATGCCGGCGTCGTCGTGCAGAAGATGTCGGAGCGCAAGGCCGAGATGGTCGAGCTGCGTCCGTCCGGCGGCAACCGCCAGCGCCTCGTCTTCCACGCGCCGACGCGCGGCCTGATCGGCTACCAGTCGGAGCTGTTGACCGACACGCGCGGCACCGCGGTGATGAACCGGCTGTTCTTTGCCTATGAGCCTTATAAGGGCGAATTGCCCGGCCGCACCAATGGGGTGCTGATCTCCAACGAGCAGGGCGAATCCGTCGCCTACGCCATGTGGAACCTGGAAGACCGCGGCCCGATGATCATCGATCCGGGCGTGAAGGTGTATCAGGGCATGATCATCGGCATCCACTCCAGAGACAATGACCTCGAAGTGAATGTGCTCAAGGGCAAGAAGCTCACCAATATCCGCGCCGCCGGCAAGGACGAGGCGGTGAAGCTGACGCCGCCGATCCGCATGACGCTGGAGCGGGCGCTGGCCTGGATCCAGGATGACGAGCTGGTCGAGGTGACGCCGAAGACCATTCGGCTGCGCAAGCTCTATCTCGATCCGAATGAGCGCAAGCGTTTCGAAAAGGCCGCCAAGGTCATGGGCGCGGCCTAAGCTTGCAGCCAAAGGGTTCAAAGGAGGGAGCGCGTGCTCCCTCTTTTCGTTTCAGCGGCACGCTGCCGACAGAATAGCGCGGCAATCCGCCTCCTTGGCCAGGTCGATGCGCACCGCCAGGCCGTCCCGAACCGGCTTGCGCAAGGCTTTCGCGCCATCCGGTTCGATGGTCAGTCGCCTTCGGTCATCCAGGGCCTGGAGCCTTGACCGCGAGAGGCCAAGCTCGCCGGCAAGCAGGCGGTCCAGCCGCAAAGGCGTCGTGCCGTCCAGCCGAAGCTCGAGCGCGAGCGCGTCGGCGTGTCCCGGCTCGCCGTCCAGCAGGTCCTTTCGGACCGTGACATCAGGAGAGTCCTCGACCCGCCCGGCCCGGTTGCGCAGCGAGGCGGCATCGAAGGCAAAGCGGCGAACAAGCGCCGGATCGTTGCTTTCGAGCGCTGCCAGCCGCGCCGGCTCGATATCGTGGCGGTTTCGCCGTTCCAGGATGGTGAAATTCCAGGAGTTGTCGCAGCCCACGCAGCGATAGATCAGCCAGACGTCGATGCGCTTACCATTGGCATTGACGCGGAATTTCTTGCTGCATCGATAGGGTTTGATGTCGCCGCAGCGGTTGCAGTTGATGAGAGGTCGTGGCGCGATTGCGGGCGCGATCGTCCAGTGGACACGCAAGGTAGACATGCCGGTAGCCCTTCCCGTCGGGAAGTCCGTCAGGCCGGCAATGTCCGAGATGCCCTCTCTTGTTGAGCATGATCTTTTCCGAAATCCGGGTACCGCTTTTCGGACTCATGCTCGTGCAGGCACGGTGTGGCGAAGGCTGCGCGTGTTGGACGTCAGGCCTGCGTGGGTCACACGCGGCGGCTCAGCAATGCCAAACCGGTCTCGAACCGCCGCCTGAAGAACACGTGAAAATGGAGCAGGCGGCGTTATCGTCGCGCCTGCGGTGCATTCAAGGGAGTTGGCGAGACCGGTGGTTACTGAGGCAAAGTGATGCTCGAAAAATGGATGTCGGGCAGGTCTTCTAGCTAAGGCCGAAGGGGTCGGCAAGAGCTGTAACTATAAGCGTCGGCGGCGCCGACGCTGGCAGCTATTGTCGCCTTGCTAAATGATCGCGCCTTGCTGGGCGTGCCAAATCTGCTCCAATCGGCTATCGTTTCTTTTTATCTTGTAGGAAGCGCCCATGCACCTCGCCTCGCTGCTGATCTTCGCCGCCGCTTTGTTCGTCGCCGCGGGCTCGCCCGGGCCGTCGATCGCGGCGCTCGTGGCGCGCGTCATCTCGAAGGGGTTCCGCGACGTCTTCCCCTTCCTGCTGGCGATGTGGATCGGCGAGGCGATCTGGCTGTCGCTGGCGGTGTTCGGGCTGGCCGTCGTGGCGCAGACCTTCCACTACGCCTTCGTCGTCGTGAAATGGGTGGGCGTCGCCTATCTCGCCTATCTGGCGTTCAAGATGTGGACGGCGCCGGTCGAGGCCAAGGAAGGCGAGATGCCGCGCGAGGATTCGGCCCTGAAACTCTTCTTTGCCGGCATGGCGGTGACGCTCGGCAACCCGAAGATCATGATGTTCTATCTGGCGCTGCTGCCGACCATCATCGATCTCGCCTCAGTCAGCGTCGTCGGCTGGGTCGAGCTGACGCTGACCATGGCTGTCGTGCTGGTGGTCATCGACCTAGCCTGGGTGCTGGCCGCCTCTCAGGCGCGCCGGCTCCTGAAGAGCAAGCGCGCTATGAAGATCGCCAACCGCGTCAGCGCCACGACGATGGCAGGCGCCGCCGCGGCGATCGCCGCGCGCTAAAGCAATTCCCGGAAAAGCGTAAGTGGTTTTCCGCCCGGAATTGCGTCAGAACAGGAAGATAGGGCAGTTCGCCGTTTCCGTGAACGGCGAACCGCTTTAAGCCGCCGGCCTCACATCATTTCGATGATCGGCGCGATCTCGACGCTGAAGGCCGGGTCCATCAGGATCGGGCAGTCCTTGGCCTTGGCGACAGCGTCGTCGATGTCCCTGGCTTCGACGACGGTATAGCCGGCGGTCGGGTTGCTGCCGCCATTGTTCTCGATCCTGCCGCTCGGCAGCACAGTCTTCGACATGCCGACCGGATTGCCGCCATCGACCACGGCCGAGCCGAGCTTGTCGTACCAGCCGGTCCAGGCATCCATTGCCGCTTTGCGTTCGGCTTCATCTGTCGGCATCTTGCCGGAGCCGTGATAGACATAGAGAAATTTCGCCATGTTCTCCTCCCTTGTCGGCGGCGTCGAACCGGCATGCGGCCACGCCGCTTGCGATATGCGGCTACGCCACAACCCGATATGCGGCTACGCCGTAATCGTGGATACGCGGCAATCCCGCAGTTCTGGACATGCAGCTACCCTGCATCTTGCATATGCAACTACGCTGCAATCCTGATCATCGGACCAAATGACGCGGCGGGCAACGAAAAATTCGGTTTTGCTAATATAAGACCTGCGGCCGTCATCTCGCCATGGCGTGGTATTCGTGGTTGGGCCGCATGTCGACGGCAGCGGCTACCCGGTTCGACATGTTGAAGAAGGCGGCGGTCGAGGCGATGTCCCAGATGTCGCGGTCCGAAAAGCCGGCCTGGCGCAAGGCGGCGCGATCGGCTTCCACGATCCTGGCCGGCTCTTCCGTCAGCTTCACGGCGAATTCGAGCATGACGCGCTGGCGGTCCGACAGCTGAGCGGCACGGAAATTCATCACCATCATCTCGCCCATCGCCGGCTCGCCCGACAGCTGACGCACCGCCGCGCCGTGCGCGGTCAGGCAATAATAGCAGTGGTTGATCGAGGATACGGCGACCGCGATCATCTCGCGCTCCAGCTTCGACAGGCCCGAATCGCCCAGCATCAGATTGTTGTACATGTCGGTAAAGGCACGCAGCTTCTTCTCGTCGAAGGCGTAGGCGAGAAGCACGTTGGGCACGAGGCCGAGCTTCTCCCGGCATTTGTCGAAATAGGCTTTCGTCGCCTCGCTGAGTTCCGCCTGGACAAGGTCAAGCGCGGTAATCCTGTCATCCATGATCGTTCTCCTTGCAACACAACCGGCGTCGATTCGAATTTTTTAATGCGTCGTCAAACCTTTGTCGCGAAGCGGCGGTCATCTGCTACGATAGCCACAAAAGCATAAGACGGGAGGGACCAAGCGTCATGGCCAGCGTGAAATCCAAGCCGAAGAAGAAAGCGGCAGCCGCCGCGAAAGCCGAGGAGCCCGCAAGGCTTGCAGACTATCTGCTTGCGCGGGCGCCCGCCGAGGATATCGCGGCCTATGACTCGGCCGACCTGGAACGCGCAGGCGAGCTCGCTGCCCGAGCGGTGGCCAGCCACAGGAAGGGCGAAAGCGTCGTCGCCGTCGATGCCGATTCGGGCGTTGCCTGCGACGGCCGGCCGGTCACGGTCATCACCGTCGTCAACGACAACATGCCGTTCCTGTTCGATTCCATCCTGGGCGAGATCACCGAGAGCAGCGGCCAGCCGACGCTGGTCACTCATCCGATCGTTACCGTCCGTCACCGCAAGGCCGGCGTCGTCGACGTTCTGGGCGACAGCGGCAAGGAGGACGACGAGCACGAACGGCTGAGCGTTGTCCACGTCCACGTTCCGAGGCTGACCGCTGAGGAGGCGAAGAGCCTTAGCGAACGGCTGCGCAAGATGCTGTCCCAGGTCCGGGCCGCAGTCGTCGACTGGAAGCGGATGCTCGCCCGCCTCGACCAGGCGATTTCCGAGTTCCGCTATTCCGCTGTGCCGCTCGACAAGAAGAGCGTCGCCGAGGCGATCGCCTTCCTCGAATGGCTACGCGACGACAATTTCACCTTCCTCGGCATGCGCGAGTTCAAATATGTCGGCGGCGAGGAGAGCGGCTCGCTGGAGCGCGCCGACAAGCCAGGGCTCGGCATCCTGGCGGATCCCGACGTGCTGGTGCTGAGGCGTGGCACCGAGGCGGTGACGACGACGCCGGAGATCCGCGCCTTCCTGCACGGGCCGGAGCCGCTGATCGTCACCAAGGCGAACGCCAAGTCCCTCGTGCACCGCCGCATCTATCTCGATTATGTCGGCATCAAGACCTACACGTCGAAAGGCGCGCTCGCGGGCGAATTGCGCATCGTCGGCCTGTTCACCTCGACCGCCTACACGCGCTCGGTGATGAAGATTCCTTACCTGCGGTCAAAGGCGGAGACCATCATCGCCAAGTCCGGTTTCAATCCGAACGACCATTCCGGCAAGGCGCTGATCAACGTGCTGGAAAGCTATCCGCGCGACGAATTCTTCCAGGTTCCGGTGCCGGTCCTCAGAAAGCATGCCAATGCCATTCTCGGCCTGGTCGAACGGCCGCGGATCAGGGCGCTGGTGCGCGCCGACCAGTTCGATCGTTTCGTTTCAATCCTCGTCTACGTACCGCGCGACCGCTATGACAGCGTCGTGCGCGAGAAGATCGGCGCCTATCTCAAGACCGTGTTCGAGGGCCGGCTGTCGGCCTATTACCCGGCCTTCCCGGAAGGCGGGCTGGCGCGCGTGCACTTCATCATCGGCCGTTCCGGCGGCAAGACGCCGAAGATCGAGCAGTCGACGATCGAGGCGGCGATTCGCGACATCGTGCGCACCTGGGAAGACGCGCTGTCCGAGGCTGCGGAAGCGGCCGGCAGCGATCCGGCGCTGAAGGCGATCGCGACGCGATTCCCCGAAAGCTACCGCGATAGCTTCTCGGCCGCCGTGGCGCTGGCGGATGCCGGGCGCATCGCCAAAATCAGCGCCGACAATCCGATCGCCATCGACTATTACCGCCATGCCGACCAGAAGCCGAACCAGGCGGCGCTGAAGATCTACCACCATGGCAGCCCGGTGGCGCTGTCGCGGCGCGTGCCGGTGCTGGAGAATATCGGCTTCCGCGTCATCAGCGAGCGCACCTTCGAGGTCGGCGGCGATCCGGCCGATCGAGTGTTCATCCACGATATGGAATTGGAGAACAGCTACGGCAAGCCGATCAACCTCGCCGATGGCGGGGCGCTGTTCGAGGACGCGTTCTTGTCGGTCTGGCGCGGCGACGTCGACAATGATGGCTATAACGGCCTCGCGCAGACCGCCGGCCTGTGGTCGGGCGAGATCACCATCCTGCGCGCCTATGGCCGCTACTTGCAGCAGGCCGGCATTCCGCAGAGTCAGGATTTCATCGCCGCCGCGCTCAATCGCTACCCTGAGATCGCGCGCGGCCTGCATGCGCTGTTCGTCGCCCGGCTCGGGCCGACTGCGGAAGGCGACGGCGCGGTCGCAGCCAAGCACCTCAAGGCCAAAATCAAGGACGCGCTGGAAGAGGTCCCCAACATCGACGACGACACCATCATACGCCGCTACCTCAACCTTATCGAAGCCTCGCTTCGCACCAATCATTTCGTAGCCGATAAGAAGGATAAAGGGCAGTCGCTGGCGATCAAGCTCGACTCGCAGGCGGTCGAGGGACTGCCGGCGCCGCGGCCCTGGCGTGAGATCTTTGTCTATGGCTCCGAGGTCGAGGGCGTGCATTTGCGGTTCGGCCCAGTGGCCCGCGGCGGCCTGCGCTGGTCGGACCGCGCCCAGGACTACCGCACCGAGGTGCTGGGCCTGGTGAAGGCGCAGCAGGTCAAGAACGCGGTAATCGTGCCTGTCGGCGCCAAGGGCGGCTTCTATCCGAAGAAGCTGCCGATGAGCGCCGGACGAGACGCCATCTTCGAAGCCGGCACTTCGGCTTACAAGAACTTCGTCTCCAGCCTGCTTTCGATCACCGATAATATCGGCGCCGACGGGGTCATCCCGCCGGCGGGTGTGGTGCGGCGCGATCCTGACGATCCATATTTCGTCGTCGCCGCCGACAAGGGCACGGCGACCTTCTCCGACACCGCCAACGCCATTTCCGAGAAGCACCACTTCTGGCTGGACGATGCTTTCGCCAGCGGCGGCTCGGCCGGTTACGACCACAAGAAGATGGGCATCACCGCCAAAGGCGCCTGGGAAGCGGTGAAGCGGCATTTCCGCGAGATGAACCGCGACATCCAGACCTCGCCCTTCAGCGTCGTCGGCGTCGGCGACATGTCGGGCGACGTGTTCGGCAACGGCATGCTTTTGTCGCCGGCCACCAGGCTGATCGCGGCCTTCGACCATCGCGATATCTTCATCGATCCCGATCCGGACATGGCGGCCGCGATGGCCGAGCGCCAGCGCATGTTCGCGCTGCCGCGCTCATCCTGGCAGGATTACGACAAGTCGAAGCTGTCGGAAGGCGGCGTCATCGTCTCGCGCAATCAGAAATCCATCACGCTGCCGCAGGCGGCCGCTGCCGCGATCGGGCTCGCCAAGACCACGGCGACGCCGGTCGAGATCATGAACGCCATCCTGAAGGCCCCGGTCGACCTTTTGTGGTTCGGCGGCATCGGCACCTATGTGCGGGCTTCCGGCGAAAGCAATCAGGATGTCGGCGACCGCGCCAACGACGCCATCCGCGTCACCGCGCTCGACGTGCGAGCCAAGGTGATCGGCGAGGGCGCCAATCTCGGCGTCACCCAGCGGGCGCGCATCGAGTTCGGCATGAATGGCGGCCGCTGCAACTCGGATGCCATCGACAATTCGGGCGGCGTCAACTGCTCCGACGTCGAGGTCAACATCAAGATCGCGCTGGCCTCGGCGATGCGCAAAGGCTCGCTGACGCGGCCGGCGCGCAACAGGCTGCTGGCCGAGATGACCGACGAGGTGAGCGCGCTTGTGCTCTTCAACAACTACCAGCAGACGCTGGCGCTGTCGCTCGCGCGCAAGCGGGGGCTGGCCGACATCGCACACCAGGCCCGCTTCATGACGGCGCTGGAGGCGCGAGGCCTGCTCGACCGGGCGGTCGAGACGCTGCCTTCGCCAGCAGCGCTCGCCGAACGCGAGGCGCGCGGCGAGCCGCTGACCAGAGCCGAGCTCGGCGTTCTGCTTGCCTATGCCAAGATCGTGCTGTTCTCCGACATCGTCGCCAGCGACGTGCCGGACGATCCGCATTTCGACCGCGACCTGATGGGCTATTTCCCTGAGCGCATGGCCAAGAAATTCGCCGGCGAAATCCGCGACCACAGGCTGCGGCGCGAGATCATCGCGCGCGTCGTCGCCAACGATCTCGTCAATCGCGGCGGACCATCCTTCGTCAATCGGCTGCGGGAAGCCACCGGGCGACCAGCGGCCGATGTCGTGCGCACCTTCGCCGTGGTTCGCGACGGCTTTGCGCTGCCGGCGCTCTACCGCGAGATCGACGCGCTCGACAACCAGGTCGACGGGCAGACCCAGCTCGATCTTTACCAATCCGTCAGCCGGCTCATCTTTGTGACCAGCGGCTGGTACCTTAAGAACGAAGCTGGCTCCGCACCGCTCGGCCAGCGCATCGTCGAGCTGCAGGAGGCCCGCAAGGCGCTGGAGCCGAAGCTTCTGTCGCTGCTGCCGGCCTTCTCGCGCGAGCGGATCGAGGAGCGGCGGCACGTCCTGTCCAAGGACGGCGCGCCGGAGAAGCTCGCCGGCCAGCTCGCTCTGGCCGAGGTGGCCGAGCTGATCCCGGATATCGCGATGACCGCCCGCACCGCCAATGCCGACATCGTCAGCGCGGCCAAGGCCTTCTTCGCCGCCAGCGATGCCTTCCGCATCCCGCGCGTCGAGGAAGCGGCGCGCTCGATCATGCCGCCCGACTATTACGACCAGCTGGCGCTGTCGCGCGCCACCGACACGATCGGCGTGGCGCGGCGCGGCATCGCGGTGGCAGCCCTGACCGCGCACGGCACAGCGGCGGATCCGGTCGCGGCGTGGCTGGAAGCCGGCGGCGAGCGCGTCGCTCGCATCCGCGAGCGGCTTCAGGCGCTGACCGAAGGCGGCGAGATCACCGTCTCGCGGCTGTCGGTGGCATCCGGGCTGATGACCGACCTGACGGGGATGTGAGCTGGTGTTCCTCGCCTCCGCCGAAGGCGGGGGAGAGGTGGGGGGGGGGGGGGGGGCGGGGGGGGGGGGGGGGGGGGGGGGGGGGGGAGGCCAGGGCCGGGGGGGGGGGGGGGGGGGTTTGGGTAAACCGCCGGGCAGGAGGGCCCCGCGCGGCCCACCCCCCACCCCCCCCCCCG
>NZ_JARTVT010000036.1:0-52996 GCF_029625685.1 Mesorhizobium sp. WSM4976 | reverse complement strand
TTACCCCGGGGGGGGGGGGGGGGGGGGCCCGGGGTTTTTTGGGGGGGGGTTTTTTTTTTGGGGGGGGGGGCCCCCCCCCCCCGCCGGGGGGGGGGGTGTGGGGCCCGCCCCGCGCCCGGAGAGGGGCTTCGTAGGGCGGAGACCTTTCTCCAACGATCGTCGCTGCTCCAGTCGCCGCACTCCCCTCTCCGTCTCGGCTTCGCCGAGCCACCTCTCCCCACTTCGTGGGGCGAGAAAAGCAATGGCAGCGCCAAGCTTGTTCATTTGCATCGCTGCCTGAAAACATGCAGACATGGCGCCCGACGCGGGCGATGCCAAGGAATCAGCATGGTGGCAGTAGATACAGTGCAGCGGGCATCGGGGCGCGGCATCTGGGGCTGGATGTTCTTCGACTGGGCGGCGCAGCCTTTCTTCACCGTCGTCACCACCTTCATCTTCGGCCCCTATTTCGTCTCGCGCATGGCGAGTGACCCGACCGCCGGGCAGGCCGCCTGGGGCTACGGCATCGCCGCGGCGGGCCTGGTCATCGCAGTGCTGTCGCCGGTGCTCGGCTCGATTGCCGACCAGACCGGGCCGCGCAAGCCATGGATCGCCTTCTTCGCAACGATCAAGATCGTCAGCCTCAGCCTGCTGTGGTTCGCCGCGCCCGGCTCGAACCTCTTCCTGGTCGTGCTGTTGTTCTCGCTGGCGTCGGTTGCGGCCGAATTCTCCACCGTGTTCAACGATTCCATGATGCCGCGGCTGGTGCCGAAGGAAGAGATCGGCCGCATTTCCAATGTCGCCTGGGGACTCGGCTATCTCGGCGGCATGGTGGCGCTGATCTTCGTGGTGCTGTTCCTGGCCGGCAATCTCGAAACCGGCAAGACGCTCATCGGCCTCGACCCACTGTTCGGGCTGGACCCGAAGCTGGGTGAGGATGCGCGCTTCACCGGGCCGATGTCGGCCGGCTGGTATTTCCTGTTCATCCTGCCGATGTTCTTCTTCACGCCCGACGCCATCAAGGGCATCCCGATCGGACCGGCGGTGCGCGAGGGCCTGTCGGAACTGAAGTCGACGCTCGCCGAAGTGCGCCGGCGCAGCGGCATCCTGCGCTTCCTTTTGGCGCGCATGATCTATCAGGACGGCGTCAACGCGCTGCTTGCGCTCGGCGGCACCTTCGCGGCCGGCATGTTCCACTGGTCGATCACCGAGATCGGTATGTTCGGCATCATCCTCAACATCGTCGCCATCTTCGGCTGCTGGATCGCGGCGCGGCTCGATACGGCGCTCGGCTCGAAGCATGTGGTGATGATCTCGTTGGTCATGCTGTCGGTCGCCACGATCGGTGTCGTCTCGACCGGCCCGGGCTTCACGCTGCTCGGCCTGATCCCGCTGCCGACAACCGATTCCGGCGGACTGTTCGGCACCGCGGCCGAAAAGGCTTATATCCTCTACGGGCTGCTGATCGGCCTCGCCTTCGGACCGGTTCAGGCCTCATCACGCTCCTACATGGCGCGTAGCGTGACTGCTGCCGAGTCAGGCCGCTATTTCGGCATCTATGCTCTGGCAGGGCGGGCGACCAGCTTCCTGGCGCCGTTCATGGTGGCGAGCATCACCACGATGAGTGATTCGCCGCGGCTCGGCATGGCGGCGATCATTCTGTTCCTCGGCCTCGGCATGGCGATCTTGGCGGGGACGCCATACCCGGCGGACAAGCGGTAGGAGACGCTTCGATAATTCTACTCCGCTGGCCGCTTGCCGCGGTTTTCTGCGCTTCCGGTGCTCACGGACCTTAGGTCCGCTCCGGTTCTCGAAAACCGCACCAATCGACTCAGCGGAGCGAATTCCTGACATCTCCGCGCCGAGCATCAATGCCTGAAATGCCTGACCCCGGTGAACACCATGGCGATGCCGTGCTCGTCGGCGGCGGCGATCACGTCCTCGTCGCGCATCGACCCGCCGGGCTGGATGACGGCGGTGGCGCCGGCTTCGATCGCCGACAATAGGCCATCGGCGAAGGGGAAGAAGGCGTCGGAGGCGACGACCGAACCCTTGGTCAGCGGCTCGGCGAGGCCTGCCGCTTCTGCCGCGTCGAGCGCCTTGCGGGCGGCGATGCGCGAGGAATCGACGCGGCTCATCTGGCCGGCACCGATGCCGACCGTCGCTCCGTTTTTCGCATAGACGATGGCGTTGGACTTCACGTGCTTGGCGACGCGGAAGGCGAATTTGAGGTCGGCCAGTTCGGCCGGCGTCGGCGCGCGCTTAGTCACCACTTTCAGGTCGAGGTCGTCCACGACGGCATTGTCGCGGCTCTGCACCAAAAGCCCGCCGGCGACCGACTTCACCGTCGTGCCGGCGGCGCGCGGGTCGGGCAGGCCGCCGGTGACCAGCAGGCGCAAATTCTTCTTGGCCGCCACGATGGCGGTGGCTTCGTCGGTGGCGTCCGGCGCGATGATCACCTCGGTGAAGGTTTTCACGATCTCCTGCGCCGCCTCAGCGTCGAGGATGCGGTTCATGGCGACGATGCCGCCGAAGGCCGAGACCGGATCACAGGCCAGCGCCTTGGCGTAGGCCGCCTTCAGCGTTTCACCCTCGGCAACGCCGCAGGGATTGGCGTGCTTGATGATGGCGATCGCCGCCGAGCGGGCCGGATCGAACTCGCCCACCAGCTCGAAGGCAGCGTCGGTGTCGTTGATGTTGTTGTAGGAGAGCTGCTTGCCCTGCAATTGCTTCGCCGTCGCTACGCCCGGCCGCTTGTCGCCCGACAGATAAAAGCCCGCATTCTGATGCGGATTCTCGCCATAACGCATCACCTGGTCGAGCCGGCCGCCGAAAGCGCGCCATGTCGGGTGCTCGATCTGGAGCTCCTCGGCGAACCAGCCGGAAATCGCCGCGTCATAAGTGGCGGTGCGGGCAAAGGCCTTGGCCGCCAGCTTCTTGCGGAAGTCGAGCGACAGCGAGCCGAGATTCATCTCCAATGCGTTGACCACTGAAGCATAGTCGGCCGGGTCGGTGACGATGGCGACATAGGCGTGGTTCTTGGCCGAAGCGCGGATCATCGCCGGGCCGCCGATATCGATGTTCTCGACGATCGAGGCATAGCCGGCGCCAGAGCCGCGGACCTCCTCGAACGGATAGAGGTTCGAGACGACCAGGTCGATCGGCTCGATGTGGTGGTCGCGCATGGCCTTGGCATGGTCGGCATCGTCGCGGATGCCGAGCAGCGCGCCGTGCACCGAAGGATGCAGGGTCTTCACCCGGCCGTCCATGATTTCGGGAAAGCCGGTGAGTTCGGAAACGTCGCGCACCGCAAGGCCCGCCTCGGCGATGGTCTTGGCCGTGCCGCCCGTCGAAACCAGTTCGACCCCGGAAGCGGCGAGCGCTTTGGCAAAGTCGACCAGCCCGGTCTTGTCGAAGACGGAAAGCAGGGCGCGGCGCACCGGAACGAGATCCGGCGCCGGAATGTTTTTTGTGGGCACGGCCATGGCGGGCGGCCTTTCGGAGCTGTTGGAAGGGACGTCGGCCGGCCCTAGCATATGAGCCCCGGAAATCAAGTGAATCCGGGGCTGGGCGCGCAGCCGCGTTTGCCGGGCAGGGTCAGTTGTTTTCGGGATAGCCGGCAATATCGGTGCGCGTCAGCTGCCAGTGGACTTCGGCAATCTCAGAGGCCTTGAAGGCGAGCACGATCTGCCGGCTGCGGCGCGGGCCGCTCAGGCCGGCGAAATAGATCGATTCCTCGACCTCCGGCACGACTTCGGCGCAGGTGAAGACCCAGCTGTCGCCCTGCGCGGCGGCAAGGGTCAGCCGGTCGTGACCGTCCTGCAGCAGGCTGATGTCGGGGTGGACATGGAAGCGCACCGTGACGAAGTCGCGGCCATTGTTGCGGATCGCGGCATTGCCCGGGCGCAGGAAACGGTCGCGGCCGGCAAGAACGTTGCCGTTCGTGCCGAGCTTCAGCTCGCGCTCATGCAGGAAGCCGAATTGCTGGACATAGCCATCATGGCGGGCAACGAAGCCTTGCATGCCCTTCTGGTCGAGGCGCTTGCAGGGCACATGCTGCGGGCCGCCGATCAGCGGCGAGCCCAAAAGGTCGCTGACCCGCAGCGAATGGCTGAAGCGCGCCGACGAGGTGTCGTTGATCGTCGCGGTCGAATGCGCGGCGGTGGCACGCGCCAGAGGCCGGAATTCCGGGGCGCCGTAAGTGTCGATGCCGGCATTGACGATGAAGTGCTGGCGCCCGGAGGAAAGCTCGAAGGCGAGACAGCCGGCATGCGCGGCGTTGGAGACGTCGATCGGCGGCGGCAGGCCGGTGTCGGCGATCACCGTCACGCCGCCCATCGAAAGGCGCTCATAGCCGGAATGCGGCGCGTGCAGCAGCGGCGCGCCCACCGTGTCGTCATGGCGCATGATGGTGGCGATGCGGTCATGGATGGTGGCGCCCATGCCGTTGAAGCGGGCCAGACTGCCGTCCTGGTGGCGGAAGAAGCGCAGCGCCGGCAACATGCGGTCGATGGCCCCGATCAAGGCCGCCGGCGGCGCCTCCGCCTGGTTGGCATAGGTCTGGCGCAGCGGCAGGAGATCGGCCAGCAATTCCAGCACGGCCATCGGCTTGCGCGAGATGTGGCCGCCATCGGGCAGGATCTGGTGCTCCAGCTCCTCAGCCAGGTTGCGCGTCGCGGAACGCAGCGCCGAGGCCGGCGCCGGCAGGGACAGCGCGGCGAAAGCGAGCGCGATGCGGGCGCGCAGCCTGGCCTCGCCATCCGGCATCTCACGCGACACCGAGCGCAGGTAGCGGATCTGCACGGCAAGCGATTTGAGGAAGGCGCGATAGAACGGGAATTCGGCGCCTTGCAGCACCACCGAGGAATGCTGCAGCCAGGCGATCACGCGCTTGGCCGTCGTTCCCGGCTCCCAGGCGACGCCGGAAATCTGATTGCCGTGCATGGCGATCCAGTCGGTCACCAGCGCCCTGGCGTTGGCGGCGGCGAGCTCGGTGCCGGCGGCGCGCATGTGGCGCAGCCAGCGGAAGCCATGCAGCGATTTCTGCCAGCCGCGATTGGGTACGTCGAGCTGAAAGGGTGAAGTGCCGCCGGTCTCGACCAGATGGCCGGACAGCGGATAGCGGCCGTAATAAATCTCGAGCGCGATTTGCGGATCGGCGAGCCGCAAATCCGGCGGGGCGATCAGGACGCGTTCAGGCGTGCGACCGGAATAGCGCCAGCGATAGACCGGACCGGCGCGCAAACGCCGGCGCGTCTTGCGCCAGAACTCCTTCGCGACGTGCGTCCATAGACGCGTCGTGCTGCCGGCAACAAATGCCAAAAGCCCTCCTGATGTCCCCATAACCCAAGCACAAGCTTATGCGATTCAAGAACTTATGCGAAGACGGATTTCGCCGAAGTGAACCGCTTCACGCCGCTTTGCCCGTGTCGTCCCTGAAAAGTCAGCGGGTTTAATACCGATAACGACTTATCCGGCCCGTCTCATCCGTGCGGCGAAGAAGCCGTCCAGGCCGGAAATTGCTGGCGATTCCAGCGCCAGGTCGGCCGGGGTGGTGCGCAGAGTCCCCTGCGGCGTCAGGAACGGATCGATGCCGGCAAATTCGCCGGGCTGGATCGGATCGGCGGTCACGCCGGGGTTCCCGACGAGGAAGTCGCGATAGAGCTCCTCGCCTTCGATCGGGTCGAGCGAGCAGTTGGAAAAGACGACGCGGCCGCCGGGCCTGACCAGCGTGAAGGCGTGGGCAAGCAGCTTGCGCTGGAGGGCGGCGAGCTTTTCGACATCGGCCATGGTCTTGGTCCATGGCACATCGGGGTGGCGGCGCACGGTGCCGGTCGAGGAGCAGGGCGCATCGAGCAGCACGGCGTCAAAGAGTTGCGAAGGCTTGTAGTCGAGCAGGTCGGTATGGACCAGATCGGCCGCAAGGCCGAGGCGGTCGAGATTCTGCTTCAGCCGCGCCAGCCGGTTCTTCGAGGTGTCGACTGCGGTGACGCTGGCGCCGGCCAGGATAAGCTGCGCGGTCTTGCCGCCGGGCGCGGCGCACAGGTCGGCGACGCGCTGGCCCCTGATGTCGCCGAACAGGCGCGCCGGCAGGCTTGCGGCTGCATCCTGCACCCACCAGTCGCCATCGGTGAAGCCGGGCAGGTCGATGACATTCGCCGAGAGCTTTTCGACGCGCACCGTGCCGGTGGGCAGCACGATGCCGCTTAGACGCTGGGCCCAAAGCGCAGGATCGGCCTTGACGGTGAAATCGACCGGCGCCTCGTGGCGATGCGCGGCAAGGATGGCGCGCGCCTTGTCGGCTCCGTAGGCGGCAGTCAGCCGCTCGGCAAACCATTGCGGCGCCTCGCTGGTGGCGGCAAGCGCCGGGCCAAGCTCGGCCTCCTTGGCGCGGGCCAGCGAACGCAGCACGCCGTTGACGAGGCCGGAAAAGCGCAGAGTGCGCGGATCGGACTTGGCGTGGGTGACGGCAAGGTCGACGGCGGCGCTGTCGGGAACATCGAGGAACAGGATCTGCGCGGCGGCGACATTGAGAATATGCGAGAGCGCCGTCGCATTGGCCGGCAGCGGCTTCTCCAGCCGCTTCGTCAGCAACCCGGCAATGGTCATGCGGTGGCGCAGCGCGGTCACCAGGATGGCGCGCACCAGCGAACGGTCGCGCCCGTCCAGCGCCTTGTATTGCGGGTGGCCGTGCTCGTTGTCGGTGAGCCCGTCCAATGGGGTGCGCGCGTCGATGACAGCGGCAAGCAGGCGCGCCGCCGCCTTGCGCGCGGCAAGGCCGGCTATCTCGTCATCAGCCTTGTGTTGCGGATTGCCTGGCTGTCCGCGCCTCGGCGGCGTCACGACCAAGGGCCTTTCGGCCGGATATTGCGCGGTCCGGTCGGGTTGCGGCCCCACGGATTGGGTCTCGGCTGCGGCGGTCCGGCAGGCGGGGCGGGTTCCGTCCGCTTGCCCCACGGGCCGGCCGACGTCTCCTCGGGCTGGATGGGCGGCGGCGCGGAAGCCTGGCGTCGATTGGCCGGCGGCGCGCGCCCCATCTCGCTTGCCATCTCCTGCAGCGCCGCGATGCGGTTCTCTGTGCTCGGATGGGTCGAGAACAGATTGTCCATGCGTTCGCCATGCAGAGGGTTGATGATGAAGAGATGCGCCATCGCCGGGTTGCGCTCGGCATCCTCATTGGGGATCTGCTCCGCGCCGTGTGCGATCTTGGCGAGCGCCGAAGCCAGCCACAGCGGATTGCCGCAGATCTCGGCGCCGCGACGGTCGGCCTCATATTCGCGGGTGCGACTTACGGCCATCTGCACGATCATGGCGGCGAAGGGCGCGACCAGCATGGCCACAAGCACGCCGACGAAGCCGAAAGAATTGTTGTTGTCCCGGTTGCCGCCGAGGAAGAAGGCGAAGTTGCCGAGCATCGAGATGGCGCCGGCGAGCGTCGCCACGATCGTCATGGTCAGCGTGTCGCGATGCTGCACATGGGCAAGCTCATGCGCCATCACTGCCGCGACCTCCTCGTGGGAGAGCCGCTGGAGCAGGCCGGTGGACGCGGCCACCGCGGCATTCTCGGGGTTGCGGCCGGTGGCGAAGGCGTTGGGCTGCGGGTTGTCGATCAGATAGGTCTTCGGCATCGGCAGGCCGGCCTGCCTGGCCAGCGCCTGAACGATCGCGTAATATTCCGGCGCGTTCTTCTCGTCGACCTCGACGGCGCGGTTCATCGACAGCACCATCTTGTCGGCGTTCCAGTAGCTGAACAGGTTGGTGCCGGCGGCGATCAGAAGCGCGATGACCATGCCGCTCGAGCCGCCGATCAGATAGCCGACGCCCATGAACAGCGCCGTCATCGCGGCAAGAAGCATGGCGGTGCGAAGCGTGTTCATCGTGTCATCCGTTCGGGGCGATGGAGAATTGGGGTCGATCCTTTTGTGGTCATGGCTATATGATGGGAAAGGCGGGGCCCCGTTTCAATCGGCAGGGAATATCGCATGACCGAACTGACCAACAAGACCGAAACCGCGGGCGAAGGCGACGGGCCGCGAAAGATGCGGACGCCGGCCGCGAGCCGCGCGCTGGCGGAGGCCGAGGCCAGGCGCAGGGAATATCGCGAGGCCGAGGCAAAATTGCCGAGGGAAATCGGCGGCCGCGGCGGCAAGGAACCGGGCCGCTATGGCGATTGGGAAGTGAAGGGCCTCACCAGCGACTTCTAACCGGATGTGCTGATATCCAGATGGGCCGGCCTGCAAGCGGCTCGGCCTGACCTTAACATCCTTAGGCCGCAGCCTGGGTTGGCGCCAACACGATGAAACCATTGTCGTCCGTCGCAATGCCGATTTCGTCATAGGAACGGATTGTTGGGTGCGGTGTGACGAGCGGGTGGACGTGCGTGGCGCCGATCACCATCACCGAGGCGCCGGACGCCTCGCCCGCCGCGATGCCTGCCGGCGCATCCTCAAAGACCAGGCAATCGCGCGCCTCGACGCCAAGACGCTTTGCCGCCAGGAGAAAACAATCCGGCGCAGGCTTGCCACGGGTCACGTCTTCCGCCGTCACCATCATGGCGGGAACCGGGATGCCGGCCGCCTCGATGCGCAGCAGCGCCAACTCGCGTGGGGCCGAGGTGACGATGGTCCAGCGCTCCGGCGGCAGCGATTCCAGGAACGCGACGGCGCCGGGGATCGGGATGATGCCTTCGAGGTCGTCCGCCTCGGCCTTGAGCAGCGCATCGGCTTCCGCAACCGCATCGACGCCGGGAAGCATCAATCCGCCGATCGTCTCGATCGCCCGCTTGCCATGGATGGTCGGCAGGAAGGTCGCGACATCCAGCCCGTGACGCCCCGCCCACTTCGTCCACACCCGTTCGGCCGCGGCTATGGAGTTGAGCACTGTGCCGTCCATGTCGAACAGGAAGGCGGCGAACTTTGAGCCTGAAAACATCAAATTTCCTGGAGAATCGTTTTCGGGGAGGGCGAAACGCAGGGCTCAGTCTAGACCGGCCGAGGCCGGCTGAGAAGGCGAGAAGCCCGCACTTCGACTCGGCACGGGAACAACCTTTGGTTCGCGGCGTTGATCAGGCGATCTTTCCGAAATCATAAAGGGGGCATGCGATGCTGATCCGGCTCGGCTATGAAATCGCCATTGAATGCGCGGCAGAGACGCCGATCATCTCGCTTCTCGATATCCATCCCGAGCGCCATGCCGACATCAAGCGACAGACACGGGTCCTGACATCGCCGTCGGTGCCGACCCGGACCTATCGCGACCGCCACGGCAATATCTGCCGTCGCTTCACCGCGCCCGCCGGAAATTTCCGCATCCTCTACGATGCGGAGGTTGAGGACAGCGGCGAGACGGACGAGGTCAACACGCTGGCGCGGGAAATGCCTGTAGCGGACCTGCCCGACGACGTGCTGGTCTATCTGCTCGGAAGCCGCTATTGCGAGACCGACCACCTCAGCAACACCGCCTGGCAGCTTTTCGGCCAGCTGCCGCCCGGCTGGGCGCGGGTCCAGGCAATCGTCGACTATGTCAACAGCCGGCTCTCCTTCGGCTACGGCTATGCGCGGGCCACCCGTACGGCGGCCCAGGCGCATGAGGAGCGTGTCGGCGTCTGCCGCGATTTCGCGCATCTGGCGATCACGCTTTGCCGGTGCATGAACATTCCGGCGCGCTACGTGAACGGCTATCTTGGCGATATCGGCGTGCCGGCCGATCCGGCCCCGATGGACTTCTCGGCCTGGATGGAAGTCTTCCTGGACGTAAAATGGTACACGTTCGATCCGCGCCACAACCGGCGGCGCATCGGCCGCGTCGTCATCGCGCGAGGCCGCGACGCCACCGACGTGCCGCTGCTGCACAGTTTCGGTCCGCATCGGCTCTCGCTTTTCAAGGTGTGGACCTATGAGCAGGAAGGCAACCGCTTCAATCCTCCGCACCACGGCGTCGACCGGACGGTCAACGCGCAGATGCTGGCCTAAAGTCGGTCTATATTCAGGTGAGGCCGGCCTCCTAGGCTGCGGCGCTCAAAGGCTGAGCGCCGTACTGTTTCATCACGGCTCATGGCTGCCGCTGACCCGCTTCGGCACAGCCCGATTGTGTCGAACAGGGACCGGGCGCGGCAGCCGGAACGATCATGGCAAGCACTTCATGAAGCTTACCTTGCCTGAGCATTTTCGTTTACTTCTCGTTCACCCACAAATCTGCTGAAAGCCAGTAAAAACAATACATTAACTGCTTGTTAAGCGTCTTTTGGGCGGTTGCCGGCAGGTCTGGCCGAAATCCTGCAACGCCTTTGCCGAGCGGCACGGTGCCGCGACAGTGGGGGTGGAAGGGATGCGGCGGTTCAGAGGTGTCGTTCGTGGGGTGGACGGCTTTACCCGGAATCGCGAAGGCAATTTCGCGGTTCTGTTCGGAGCTGCCGCATCCGTCCTCGCGCTGGGGGTGGGATTCGCAGTCAATATCTCGCAGCTCTACAATGCGAGGTCGAGCTTGCAGAGCGTCGTCGACGCCGCCGTCACCTCGACGGCCCGCGATCTCACCCTTGGCATCATCACGGAAGCTGACGCCAGCAAAACGGTGCAGGCCTTCCTCGACGCCAACAGCGCCGCCGGCATCCTGCAGGCCAACCAGATCGTGCTGGACAAGCTTACGATCAACAAGACGGCCAACACCGTACAGGCGGATGCGCATGCCGATGTCGGCCTCTTTTTTCCGCTATTCAGCACCGACAGCATGCGGCGCGTGACCGCTTCGACCACCGCGCTCTACTCGGACAAGACGGTGGAGGTGGCGATGATGCTCGATGTCACCGGTTCGATGGCGGGCCAGAAAATCAAGGACCTGAGGGCGGCGGCGAGCAACGCGGTCAATTCGTTCCTTGGCGGCCAGAGCGCCACCAATCCGCGCGTGCGCGTAGCGATCGTGCCCTATGCCAATTCGGTCAATGTCGGCTCGCTGGCAGCAAGCACGGTCTTTGTCGAGACCAAGCCCAGCGAGCGCAAGCAGGCGCCGGGCAATGACGATCCGAAATATGTCTCGGCGTCGACACGGCCGGACAATTGCGCGACCGAGCGCAAGGGCGCCTATCAATATTCGGATGCCGGCCCGGCAGTCAGCATGGTCAACCGTGACCTCTATTTGTCGGCCTTCGCCCAGCAGACCAACACCGCAGCCTGCCCCGTTGCCACGGTTCAGCCGTTGACCGCGAATGCGTCGAGCCTGAACAACGTCATCAAGGACCTTGTCGCTTCCGGCGGTACCGCCGGCCATATCGGCGTGCAATGGGCCTGGTACATGCTTTCGGAGAACTGGGGCGGCGTGATGGCTGCCTCGCAACGACCGGCCAAGATGGATCCGAAGAAGGTGGCGAAATATGTGATCCTGATGACGGACGGCGAATTCAACCTGTCCTATTTCGACGCCAACGGCCCAGACCAAGTCTATAACGACGCCGGCAAGGTGCAGACGCGAACCGCGGCGACGACGCTCTGCGCGGCTATGCGCGACCAAGGCATCGAGATATTCACCATCGGCTTTGCCCTCACCGAGAAGAACGCCAAATCGACACTGCAGTCCTGCGCGAGTCCCGACTCGGGCAACAGCAAGCATTTCTATCAGGCGGCCAACGGCACCGAGCTCGACCAGGCCTTCCAGGATATCGTGCGCAACATCGACAAGCTGACGGTGACCAGGTAGCGGCCCTCAAGCTGCATGGCACGCCCAAACGGAAAAGGCCGCCGCTTCTTCAAGAAGCCGGCGGCCTTCCGTGTTTCCGTCCATGACGCGGCTCCTGGCGGCAAACCCTTCGGGCTACCTGCCGCGCGTCTCGCGCCTTAACGGGAAGACTGCTTCCCGGAAGTGCAATCCGCAGAGCTCACGTTATGGAAAACGAAATCACTCGACATCGGATCACCTCCTTTCAGTTCGTTGAACACAATCAGATGATGGGGTGTGTCGCGACGGAAGACAAGATGACGCTGCGGAATGGCTGTGCTTCGGGCGGGAATCCCGCTGTTGCGGTGCTTTTGCGCAACAGATCGGATTGCGGTCCGCGGGCCAGTGGACGACAGTGCGGTTTGGGAACAGGGCGGATGCGACATAGCGGGAGGTGGGAATGGACGCCGCCGACAGAGCCGCGCGGATCGTACGCAAGGTCGTCGAAACGCTGAAGCCGGGGTTTGCGGTCAGGCTATGGACCGGCGAGCGGATCGGGCCCGCCAGCGGTCCGGTGCTCGCCATCAACGATCAGGACATCGTCTGGCAACTGGTTCGCCGGCCGACCTTCTCGACGCTGGTGGAAATGTGGATTTCCAAGACGGTCGATATCGAAGACGGCACGCTGTTCGATTTCTATGCCGTGCCGTCGCAAGGCAAGCTCAAGACGAGGCTCAAATCCCTGCCCAAGCTGGCAATCTTGCGCGACCTGCCGATAGTGTTGTTCTCGCGCAAGCAGATGACGGCGCGCGCCGACCTTTCCGGCCGCCGGCCTTTCGTCAGCGGATCGAACAAGGAGGCGATCCAGCACCATTACGACATTTCGAATGATTTCTATCGGCTCTTCCTCGATGAGCGCATGGTCTACAGCTGCGGCTATTTCCGGGATTTCACCAACGGCATCGACCGGGCGCAGGTCGACAAGCTCGATCATATCTGCCGCAAGCTCAGGCTGAAGCCTGGCGAAAGGCTGCTCGATATCGGCTGCGGCTGGGGCGCGATGCTCATCCATGCGGCGAAGAACTACGGCGTCGTCGGACACGGCGTCTCGCTGTCGCAAGCCCAGACGGAACTTGCCCGCGAGCGCATCCGGGCCGAAGGGCTGGAGGACCGCATCACCATCGAGATCAAATCCTATGCCGAGCTCTCCGGCACCTTCGACAAGATCTCGTCGATCGGCATGTTCGAGCATTTGGGTCTTGTCAACCACGCGGCCTACTTCTCGGCCGTCCATCGTTTGCTGAAGCCTGGCGGCATCTATCTGCACCACGCCATCACCAGGCGCAGCAAGGGCGACATCAGGAAGACGCTGCGCAAGGGGGCGGAATACAAGGCGCTGATCAAATACATCTTCCCCGGCGGCGAGCTCGACACCATCGGCATGACGCTCGGCAACCTCGAGGCGCACGGCTTCCTCGCCTATGACGTGGAGAACCTGCGCGAGCATTATGCGCGAACCTGCCGGCTGTGGGCGGAGCGCCTGCAGGCGCGCTTCGACGAGGCGATCGCCGAGGTGGGCGAGCCCAAGGCGCGGCTGTGGCTGCTCTATCTGACGGGTTGCTCGATCACCTTCGAGCGCGGCTCGGCGCAGATTTTCCAGACCGTCGTCACCAGGCGCGCCCGCGGCCCGAGCGGCCTGCCGCCGACCCGGGCGGACTTGTACCGGTAGACGGCCCGCTTCAGTCCATCAGACGCATCGGAGCGCCGATCCCGATCCGCGCCGGCCGGTCGACGATGCAGTAGACGCCGAGATTGTGGGCGTTGTGGCGCACCAGATTGCGCAGGATGCCGGGATCGGTGTCGAAGCCTTCCTGGGCGATGATGGTGAAGCCGCAGCGGCGGCAGGGTTCGGAGACGGTGAGCTCGAGGTCGCCGACGGCGAGCTTCCTGCCGATCCATTCCGTTTCCGGGAAAGTCCCTTCGACCGGCTCCATGTCGACGACGATGTTGGGCCGGAAGCGGCGCGGATCGGGCGTGCCCTCGGGATGCAGCGCCTTCAGTCGCGCCAGCGAGGCGGTCGTGAGCAGATGGATCGGCGCCTTGGCATAGCGGGCTTCGGTCGGCGGTCCGGCATAGCCGGGCGCCGCGTTCTCAGCACCGAACGGACGGATGGAGGCCTCGAAGCCGAGAAAGCCTGAAACCGCGCGGTCGCTTTCCGGGTCGGGCGCCGGCAGCCAGCCGCCGCCGGGCACGGCGATTTCGAGCCGCCATTCCTCGCTCATCGGGGCGTTGGTCAACCGGGTGCGGATCAGCGGCACCTTGTGCCACCTGGCCTCGCGATCAGGGCGGGCGATCTCGCCGTCGGAAGCATCGACCAGCCCGAACAGCCGGTCGCCATCGACAGTCGTCGTGCCGACGGAAATGGCATCAAGCCGCTCGCCGGCGAGCGAGCTCGCCGGATAGCGCCAGAGCTGGCTGACGGTGCCGAGGATCGTCTCGCCGGCCATCAGCCTTTCTTGTTCTGGCGGTTGACGACGAGGTCGTCGACCACGGCTGGATCGGCTAATGTCGAGGTGTCGCCCAGCGAACCGAAATCGTCCTCGGCGATCTTGCGCAGGATGCGGCGCATGATCTTGCCGGAACGGGTCTTGGGCAGGCCGGGCGCGAACTGGATCTTGTCCGGCGTGGCGATGGCGCCGATCTCCTTGCGGACATGGGCGACGAGTTCCTTGCGCAGGTCCTCGCTGCCCGTCTCGCCGGCCATCAGCGTGACGTAGCAGTAGATCCCCTGTCCCTTGATGTCGTGCGGATAGCCGACGACCGCTGCCTCGGAAACCTTGTCGTGGCTGACCAGCGCCGATTCGACTTCGGCCGTTCCCATGCGGTGGCCGGAGACGTTGATGACGTCGTCGACGCGGCCGGTGATCCAGTAATAGCCATCGGCGTCACGACGGCAGCCGTCGCCGGTGAAGTACTTGCCCTTGTAGGTCGAGAAATAGGTCTGCACGAACCGCTCGTGGTCGCCATAGACGGTGCGCATCTGGCCCGGCCAGGAATCGGTTATGCAGAGATTGCCGTCGGTGGCGCCTTCCAGCACCTTGCCTTCGCCGTCGACCAGCTGGGGCTGAACGCCGAAGAAGGGCCGCGTGGCGGAACCGGCCTTCAGGTCCGTGGCGCCGGGCAGCGGCGTGATGAGGATGCCGCCGGTCTCGGTCTGCCACCATGTGTCGACGATCGGCACCTTGCCGTTGCCGACGACGTTGAAATACCACTCCCAGGCTTCCGGGTTGATCGGTTCGCCGACCGACCCAAGAACGCGCAGCGATTTGCGCGAGGTCTTCTTCACATGGCTGTCGCCTGCGCCCATCAGGGCGCGTAGCGCCGTCGGCGCGGTGTAGAAGATGTTGACCTTGTGCTTGTCGATGACCTCCCAGAAGCGCGCCTGGGAGGGGTAGTTGGGCACGCCCTCGAACATCAGCGTGGTGGCGCCGTTGGCCAGAGGCCCGTAGACGATATAGCTGTGGCCGGTCACCCAGCCGACATCGGCCGTGCACCAGTAGACGTCGCCGTTATGGTAGTCGAAGACATATTGGTGCGTCATCGAGACGTAGACGAGATAGCCGGCGGTGGTGTGCAGAACGCCCTTCGGCTTGCCGGTCGAGCCGGAGGTGTAGAGGATGAAGAGTGGATCCTCGGCCTTCATCTTCTCCGGCTTGCACTCAGCCTTCACCGAAGCGATCTCGTCATGGTACCAGACGTCGCGACCGGGAGCCCAGCCGACCTTGCCGCCGGTGCGGCGCACGACCACGACCTTGTTGACCTTCACGGAGTTCCTGGCGGCGATGTCGATCGCCTTGTCGGCATTGTCCTTCAGCGGAATGGTCTTGCCGCCGCGCAGGCCCTCATCGGCGGTGATGAGGAAGGTCGATTCGCAGTCGACGATGCGACCGGCGAGCGCGTCCGGCGAGAAGCCGCCAAAGACGATCGAGTGGATGGCGCCGATGCGGGTGCAAGCAAGCATCGCATAGGCCGCCTCCGGGATCATCGGCATGTAGATGGTGACGCGATCGCCCTTCTTGACGCCGTGCTTCTTCATCACATTGGCGAGCCGGCACACATGTTCGTAAAGCTCGTTGTAGGTGATCTTCCTGTCGTCGTAGGGATTGTCGCCTTCCCAGATGATGGCGGTCTGGTTGCCGCGCTTCTTCAGATGCCGGTCGATGCAGTTGTAGGAGACGTTGGTCTGGCCGTCCTCGAACCACTTGATCGAGACTTTGCCGTCGAACGAGGTGTTCTTGACCTTGGTGAAAGGCTTGAACCAGTCGATGCGCTTGCCGTGCTTGCCCCAGAACTTGTCCGGGTTCTTCACGCTGTCGGCATACCATTTGAGGTAGGTATCGTTGTCGATCAACGCGTTCTTCTTCCACGCCGGCTGGACGCGGTGGATATGCACATCGGACATTTCTTGCTTTCCTCCCAAACCACTCCACCGGCTTGAGCCGCCAGCGGCATCGCGGCGAACCGGCCGCGAATTCGCGGGCATTATTAACAGTTCCGCCGTGACGGCAATATTAGACGTTGGATTCGCGCGGCGGGATGACGCAGGGTCATGCGCCCAGGGCTATTAGCACTCCCGCTTGGTGGCTGCTAACCGCCTGTTTTAATGAGGAAAATTTTTATGGACCTCGCAAAAAGCCATAGACAGTTAAGCAACCGTGCGCACAATTCGGCGTTGGGAGGAAGGAGAATCAACCAGGGAAACGCAATGCGCGACAATTCCGAAATGGACCTGATGCTCAGGGGATATGGGCTGACCACGGCCAAGATCCTTTACCACTACCCGGACCACCCGCACCTGCTGCAAAGCTTCGTCTGGCAGGATTACGATATAGCGCCGCAATTCCCGGTGCTGATCCGCTTCATCGAATTCTGGAAGACCAAGCTCGACGGACCGCTGCATTCGGTGACGTATACGCACCACAAGCTGATCGCGCCGAATGAGTGGCGGAAGGTGGATGGGGAGTTTCTGGTGCACTGAGCGGCGGTACAGCTGATCTCCCCCGCAAGGGGGGAAGATTGGCAGCTTCAACGCCGGCACTCACACCGCCGGTGGGTTCAGCCGGGCGAAGCCCTCCTGGCGGCGATAGGGAAAGTACGGGTAGGGCGCAGTCACCGCGCTCGCTTCGTCCAGCGCCTTGATCTGCTCCGGCGTCAATGTCCAGCCGACGGCGCCGAGGTTCTGGCGGAGCTGCTCTTCGTTGCGCGCGCCGATGATCACCGACGACACGGTCGGCCGCTGCAGGAGCCAGTTGATGGCGACCTGCGGCACGGTCTTGCCGGTCTCGGCCGCGACCGCTTCCAGCGCCTCGACCACCTTGAAGAGAAGCTCGCCCTCGACGGGGGGGCCGAAATCGGCGGTGCCGTGCAGCCGGCTCTTTTCCGGCAAGGGCTGGCCGCGGCGGATCTTGCCGGTCAGCCGGCCCCAGCCGAGCGGGCTCCACACCAGGGCGCCGACGCCCTGGTCTAGGCCGAGCGGCATCAGCTCCCACTCATAGTCGCGGCCGACCAGCGAGTAATAGACCTGATGCGCGACGTAACGCGGGTAGCCGTGTTTGTCGGCCAGGCCGAGCGACTTCATCACCTGCCAGCCGGAAAAGTTGGAGATGCCGACATAGCGCAGCCTGCCGGAGCGCACGAGGTCGTCCAGCGCCGACAGCACTTCCTCGATCGGTGTCGAGGCGTCGAAGGCATGGAGCTGCAAAAGGTCGATATAGTCGGTGCCGAGACGCTTCAGCGCCGCGTCGACGGAGCGGATCAAGCGCGAGCGCGACGAGCCCCAGTCGGCCGGACCGTCGCCCATCGGCAGCGAAGTCTTGGTCGAGATCAGCACAGCGTCGCGGCGGCCCTTGATCGCCTGGCCAAGCACCTCCTCCGAGGCGCCGTTCGAATAGACATCGGCCGTGTCGAACAGGTTGACGCCAGCCTCCAGGCAGATATCGACCAAGCGGCGCGCTTCCTGCGCGTCACTGTTGCCCCAATGGCCGAACAGCGGGCCGGAGCCGCCAAAAGTTCCGGCGCCGAAGGAAAGAGTCGGCACTTTCAGGCCGGAAGCGCCGAGAGGTCGATAATCCATTTTCTTTCTCCTGATTGGATGTCGAAGGGGTCAGCGCTCAACACTGCGCCGTGACCGGCTTGCCGATCGCGCTGCCATGTTCGAGGCGCATCGCGGCGAACACCGCGCCCAGCGCGGCGATCGGCACCAGGCCGGCGACGAGGGGGACGGCGCCGAGGCCGGGGCCGTGGTCGATGACGAAGCCGCCGAGCCAGGCGCCGATGGCGTTGCCTAGATTGAAGGCGGCGATGTTGAAGGAGGAGGCCAGGCCCTGGCCGGCGCCCTTGGCCTTCTCCAGCACCCACATCTGCAGCGGCGCGACAGTGGCGAAGGCGGCAGCACCCAGCAGGCCCACGGCAATGATCGCTGTGATCGGCTGATGGATCGCCGCGGTCATGACGAACAGCACCCCCGACAGCGCGACCAGCGTGCCGACGACGGTCGGCACCAGGTGGCGGTCGGCGAGGCGTCCGCCAAGCAGGTTGCCCGCTACCAGGCCGCCGCCGAAGACGAGTAGGATCGGCGAGACGGCTGCCTCGGAAAAGCCAGTGACGCGAGTGAGGATCGGCGCCAGATAGGTGAAGGCGGCGAAGACGCCGACCCAGCTCAGCACGGTGGTGAGAAGGCCGAGCAGCACCGGCCGGCGGCCGAGCACTGCGAGCGTGCCTTCGGAGCTTTCCTCTTCGTCCGCTGCTGCCGGTTCGTCGCGCGGCACCAGCAGTGCGATCACCGCAAAGGCAACGACGCCGACCAGCGTGACGGCGAGGAAGGTCGAACGCCAGCCATAGGCCTGGCCGAGCCAGGTGCCGAAGGGCACGCCGAGGATGTTGGCGACGGTGAGGCCGGTGAACATCAACGCGATGGCCGAGGCCTTCCGGTTGGGCGCGACCAAGCTGGTGGCGACGACGGAACCGACGCCGAAGAAGGAGGCGTGGGCGAAGGCGGTCAGCACACGCGCCGCCATAAGCGTCCAGTAGTCAGGCGCCAGCGCACAGGCGAGGTTGCCGACGGTGAAGACCACCATCAGCGCAAGCAGCAAGGTCTTGCGCGGCAGGCGGCCGGTCAAGGCTCCAAGCAGCGGCGCGCCGACGACGACACCCAGCGCGTAGCCGGAAATGAGCAGGCCGGCTGCCGAGATCGAGACGCCGAGATCGGCGCTGACATCGAGCAGCAGGCCCATGATGACGAATTCGGTGACACCGATGCCGAAGGCGCCGGCGGTGAGGGCATAGAGAGCAAGAGGCATGGCAGGATCCGTTCGGTGCTGAAGGACGCTCAAGTCCCGCGCCCCCTGTTTGTTGGAGCATGATCTTTTCCGAAAACCGGTTCCCACTTTTCGGGATCATGCATCGACCGGAAGATCGTGATGCCTCGAGCTGTGAACCAGCCTTGCACCAGGCATATTTTCTGTGAAATAGATTCACGAATGGCGAGGCCCGACATCAACCGCTCCGGCGAGATCGAAGTGTTCGTCCGCGTCGTCGAGGCAGGTAGCTTCTCGGCGGCAGCGCGGGCGTTGCGCATGACGCCCTCGGCCGTGAGCAAGCTGATCGCGCGGCTGGAGGCACGGCTCGGCGGGCGGCTGGTCAGCCGCTCGACACGCAAGCTGCAACTGACGCCCGAGGGAACCAGCTTTTACGATAGCAGCTTGCGTATCCTTGCCGATCTCGATGCGGCGGAACGCGAAGCGGCAGCGGGCGCCCAGCCGCGCGGCAGGCTCAGGGTCAACTCCTATGTGCCCTTCGGCCAGCACCGGCTGATGGAATTGCTGCCGCGTTTCCTGGAGCGATATCCCGAAATCTCGGTCGAAGCGGTGCTGACCGACAATGTCATCAACCTGTTGCAGGAGCGGGCCGATGTCGCCATACGCGCCGGACCGCTCAGCGAGTCACGCCTGGTGGCGCGCAAGCTCGGCCAGAGCCGGATGGTGGTGGTCGCGGCCCCCGCCTATCTCGAAGCGCGCGGCACGCCGCGGACGCCGGCCGAATTGGCCCGCCACAATCTGCTGGCGTTCGGCTTCGTGCGGCATATCGACGGCATGCCGTTCGTGGATGCCAAAGGCATGCCGGTCGTGGTTCCGATCGTCGGCAATTCGACGATGAGCGACGGTGAGGCGATGCGGCTGACGACATTGGCCGGAGCGGGCATCGCAAGACTGGCGCGCTGGCATGTCGAGCCCGACATCGCCGCCGGATTGTTGGTGCCGTTGCTGGAAGAGTTCAATCCGGGCGACGTGGAGCCCACGCACGCCGTCTATGTCGGCCAAGGCAAGCATCTGCCGGCCCGGGTGCGGGCATTTCTCGACTTTCTCGCGGAGACGGTGCGCCTCTGAGAAGGAAAAGCCGCATGTCCTTGGACCCGCGGCTCCTGAAGGTTAGCTTATCTCAAAGACGTCACGCCTTCGGCACGAAAGGCGCCGGACGCCGGCCGGCACTCTGCCGCTCAAGCATCCAGCCAGGATATTCCGGAGGCAGGGCGCTCACCTCGTCGAGCTTGGCGAGGTCGTCGGCATCGAGCTTCAAGCCGGTCGCGGCGAGGTTCTGCTCGAGCTGGTCCATGCGGCTGGCGCCAATGATGACGCTCATCACGAAAGGTTTTGCCAACACATAGCCCAGCGCCACGGTCGCGACACTGACGTCGTGCTTCTTCGCCACCTCCCGCATGACGGCGACCGCCGCCCAGGCGCGGTCCTCGTTGACCGGCGGGAAGTTGAAGGAGGCGCGGCGGCCCTCGCCATTGCCAGGAGCGCCGGGGCCGTATTTGCCGGAGAGCAGCCCGCCGGCCATCGGCGACCAGACCATCAGGCCGAGCTTCTCCTCGTTTGTCAAAGGCACGATCTCGCGCTCGAGATCGCGGCCGGCGATCGAGTAGTAGGACTGGATGGTCTCGAAGCGGGCAAAGCCCTTACGCTCGGCAATGCCCAGTGCCTTGGCGATGCGCCAGGCCTGCCAGTTCGAGACGCCGACATACCGCACCTTGCCGCTGGCGACGAGATCGTCGAAGGCCCGCAGCGTCTCGTCGATCGGTGTCACCGTGTCGGTGCCGTGCAACTGGTAGAGATCGATATGGTCGGTCTGCAACCGCTCCAGGCTGCCGTCGACCGAATCCATGATGTGGCCGCGCGAGGAGCCGCGCTCGTTCGGGCCGTTGCCCATGGCGCCGTGCACCTTGGTGGCGATGATGACGTCCGAACGCTTGATGCCGAGGTCCTTGAGCGCCTGTCCCAGCAACTGCTCGGACTGGCCGAAGGAATAGACATCCGCCGTGTCGAAGAAATTGACGCCGGCGCCGATCGAGCGGGCGACGATCTCGTTGACGCCCTTCTGGTCGAGGCTGGCGATCAGCCCCCATTGGGCATTCTCGCCGGCTGCGCCGAAGGTCATGGTGCCGAGGCAGAGTTCGGAAACGAAAAGGCCGGTATTGCCAAGCTGGTTATATCGCATGGTGGGATTCCCGAGAAAGGATTGAATGACAACAGGCAAATAGGAACGGGCCGTTTCGTTTCAAGCGCCTGTGCCAGGGGTATCGTTCGATTGGCCGGTCGGTAACGAGATCGTTACGAGCGTATCGGGCCGCTCACCGACTGCCGAAGATCGCTGAGCCCACCCTGACGCTGGTGGCGCCAAAAGCGATCGCGGTCTCGTAGTCGCCTGACATGCCCATCGACAGTTTTGCAACGCCGGCTTCGCGGGCAAGCTGTTCGAGGAGCGCGAAATGCGGTCCGGGGTTTTCATCCGCCGGCGGGATGCACATCAGCCCTTCGATGGCAAGGCCGTGCACCTCGCGACAGCGCTTGACGAAGGCGACCGCCTCGCGCGGCTCGATGCCGGCCTTTTGCGGCTCGGAACCGGTGTTGACCTGCACATAGAGTTTTGGCGCCCGGCCTTGCCTGGTCATTTCCTTCGAAAGCTCGGCGGCGATCTTCTCGCGGTCGACGGTCTCGATGACATCGAACAGAGCGACGGCTTCCTTCGCCTTGTTGGACTGCAGCGGACCGATCAGATGCAGCTCCAGATCGGCAAATGCCTCCCTCAGCGCCGGCCATTTGCCTTGGGCTTCCTGCACGCGGTTCTCGCCAAAGACGCGCTGGCCCGCTTCGATGACCGGGCGGATATGCTCTGCCGCGAAGGTCTTCGACACCGCCACCAGCGTTACGGCACCAGGGCCACGCCTTGCCTCGCGCTCGGCGCTTGCGATCTTCGCCTTGAGCGCGTGAAGCTGCTCTACGGCGTTCGTCATGCCACTATCCTGCCTATAGTTTTCGCGGCTACGCCGGCTCGCCACAGTTGACGGGTCCGGCAATCCATGGTGAACACCGCGACAACATTTCCCGGCCGCCGGCCATGTCCGGCGCCTTGCGCCTGCTTTTAAGTGAAAAACATCCGATGGCAACCGAACGTTACAATCCGCGCACGTCAGAGCCCAAATGGCAGAAGGCCTGGGCCGAAAAGAAGCTGTTCGAGGCTCGCAACGACGATCCGAAGCCGAAATACTACGTGCTCGAGATGTTCCCCTATCCGTCGGGCAAGATCCATATCGGCCACACCCGCAACTACACGATGGGTGACGTGGTGGCGCGCTACAAGCGCGCGAAGGGCTTCAACGTGCTGCATCCGATGGGCTGGGACGCATTCGGCATGCCGGCTGAGAACGCCGCCATGCAGAACAAGGTCCACCCCAAGGACTGGACCTACGAGAACATCGCGGTCATGCGCGAGCAGCTCAAGATGATGGGCCTGTCGCTCGACTGGGCGCGCGAGTTCGCGACCTGCGACGTCGACTATTACCACCGCCAGCAGATGCTGTTCCTCGACTTTGTCGAGAAAGGGCTGGTGACGCGCAAATCCTCCAAGGTCAACTGGGATCCGGAGGACATGACCGTGCTCGCCAACGAGCAGGTGATCGACGGCCGCGGCTGGCGTTCTGGCGCGCTCGTCGAGCAGCGCGAGCTGACGCAGTGGTTCTTCAAGATCACCGATTTCGCGCAGGACCTGCTCGACTCGCTCAACCTCCTCGAGGAATGGCCGGAGAAGGTCAAGCTGATGCAGCACAACTGGATCGGCCGCTCGGAAGGGCTGCTGATCCGCTGGCCGCTGGCGACACCGGTCGGCGAAATGCACGAACTGGAAGTCTACACGACCCGGCCCGACACCATCTTCGGCGCCTCGTTCATGGCGGTCGCCGCTGATCACCCGCTGGCCAGGAAGGCTGCGGAAAGCAATGTCGAGCTGGCGAAGTTCATCGAAGAAGTGCGCCACATGGGCACCTCGGTGGCGGCGCTGGAGACGGCTGAGAAGAAGGGCTTCGACACGGGCATCCGCGTTGTCCACTCGTTCGACGAGAATTGGACGCTGCCGGTCTATGTCGCCAATTTCGTGCTGATGGAATACGGCACCGGCGCCATCTTCGGCTGCCCGTCGGGCGATCAGCGCGACCTCGACTTCGCCAACAAATACGGCCTGCCGGTGATCCCGGTGGTGATGCCGGAAGACGGCGATGCCAAGACCTTCCAGGTCATCGAGGAGGCCTATGTCGACGACGGCGTGATGATCAACTCGCGCTTCCTCGACGGCATGAAGCCCGAAAAGGCCTTCAACGAAGTGGCGAAGCTGCTGGAAGCAAAGACGATCGGCGGCCGCCCGATGGCGGAGCGCAAGGTGAATTTCCGCCTGCGCGACTGGGGCATTTCGCGCCAGCGCTACTGGGGCTGCCCGATCCCGATGATCCATTGCGAAGCCTGCGGCGTGGTGCCGGTGCCGAAGGCCGACCTGCCGGTGAAGCTGCCCGACGACATCGAGTTCGATCGTCCCGGCAATCCGCTCGACCGTCATCCGACCTGGCGGCATGTGAAATGCCCGCAATGCGGCCGCGACGCGCGACGCGAGACCGACACGATGGACACCTTCGTCGATTCGTCCTGGTATTTCGCGCGCTTCACCGCGCCCTGGGCGAATGAGCCAACCGAGCCGAAAGCGGCCGACGAATGGCTCGCCGTCGACCAGTATATCGGCGGCATCGAGCACGCGATCCTGCATCTGCTCTATTCGCGCTTCTTCACCCGCGCCATGCGCGAGACCGGGCACCTGAACCTCGCCGAGCCGTTCAAGGGCCTGTTCACGCAAGGCATGGTGGTGCACGAGACCTATCGTGTCGGCGGCCCGTCCAACAACGGGCGCTGGCTGTCGCCGAGCGAGGTCAGGCTCGAGGATGTCGGCGGCAAGCGCCTCGCCTTCGAGATCGCCACCGGCGAGGAGGCGACGATCGGCGCGCTGGAGAAGATGTCGAAGTCGAAGAAGAACACGGTGAGCCCGGAAGAGATCACCGATGGTTATGGCGCCGATACGGGGCGCTGGTTCATGCTGTCGGATTCGCCCCCGGAGCGCGATGTCGAGTGGACCGACGATGGCGCCGCCGGCGCGCACCGCTTCGTGCAGCGCATCTGGCGTCTGGTGCAGATTGCCGCCGAATCTCTGCCAGGCGTGAAGCCTGCAGCGGCTAAGGATGGCGAGGCGGGCGCCGTATCCAAGGCCGCGCACAAGATTCTGAAGGCGGTCGGCGAGGATATCGAGAAGCTCGGCTTCAACCGCGCGATCGCCCGCATCTACGAGCTCGCCAACGCGCTGGCGACGCCGCTCAACGATGTTGCCGAGGGCAAGGCCGACGCGGCGCTGAAGGGTGCCTGCCGCGAAGCGGTGGAAATCCTGGTGCACATCATCGCCCCGGTCATGCCGCATCTGGCGGAGGAATGCTGGGAGGCGCTGGGCGGGATCGAAATGGTCGCCGAGCGGCCCTGGCCGGTCTACGATCCCGCGCTGGTCGTCGACAACGAGATCGTGCTGCCGGTGCAGGTCAACGGCAAGAAGCGCGGGGATTTGACAATTGCCCGCGACGCGGATCAAGGTGCCGTCGAAAAAGCGGTGCTGGCCCTCGACTTCGTGCAAAAAGCACTGGAAGGTAAGGCACCGCGCAAGGTGATCATCGTCCCGCAGAGGATCGTCAATGTCGTTGCCTGATCCGGTGAAGTCAGAAGCGCCCCGCCTGCGCGGACGCTTGGCGATTTGCGGCCTGGTCGCCGTCGTGGCGCTGGTCTCGGCCTGCACGGTGCGGCCGCTCTATTCCAGCCAGCCGCTTTCGCCCGGATCGCAGCTCAGCGCATCTGCCGAGCTTGCCTCGATCTCGATCAAGCCCGTCAACACCCGCTACGCGCAGCAGGTGCGCAACAATCTGATCTTCGCTTTCGGGCAGGGCTCGGGCGAGCCGGCCTCGCCGGCCTACACGCTCGATCTCGGCGTCACCGAGCTGGTCGAATCGGCGGCTATCGTGCAGGTGCAGACCCAGGAAGACGAGCCGACAGCGGGTACGGTTACGCTGACCGCCAACTATGTGCTGAGAGACACCGCGACCAACACGGTGATCGCGGTCGGCAAGCGCTCGATCCCGTCGTCCTTCGACCGGCCGCGCCAGGAATTCGCGGCCTATCGGGCGCAGATCGACGCCGAGAACCGCGCTGCGCGCGAGTTGGCCGATCTGCTGCGGCTTTCCATTGCCCAGGATCTGGCCAAGCACGGTAGGAAGGCCTAGTTCCTCGCCGGGCATTGGCTGAAACCTTCCGAACCTGGTCATCCTCGGGTTTGCGCCGCGTCGCTTCGCTCCCTTGCTCCGCCCGTGGATGACGATCGCGTTTCGGCCAATCGCCAAGGCATAGACACTCTGCTACGAAAAAAGGCCGGTCACCCGGCCTTTTTCTACTCGGACAAGATGCCGGCTTCAGCCGATCTTCTGGCCGGTCTTGGCCCAGTCGGCGAGGAAGGCGGCGAGGCCCTTGTCGGTCAGCGGGTGGTTGACCAGCGCCTTCAGGGTCGCCGGTGGCGCGGTGACAATATCGGCGCCGATCAGCGCTGCCTGCTTGACGTGATTCACCGTGCGCACCGAAGCGGTCAGGATCTCGGTCTTGAAATCGTAATTGTCGTAGATGGTGCGGATTTCCGAGATCAGCTCCATGCCGTCCGAGCCTGTGTCGTCGATGCGGCCGACGAAGGGCGAGATGAAGGATGCGCCGGCCTTGGCGGCGAGCAGCGCCTGGTTGGCCGAGAAACAGAGCGTCACATTGACCATGCGGTTCATCTCGGTGCGGATCGTCTTGCAGGCTTTCAGGCCGTCCAGCGTCAGCGGCACCTTGATGGCGACGTTAGGCGCGATCTTGGCCAGGATCTTCGCTTCGGCCATCATGTCCTTGTATTCGGTCGCCACGACTTCGGCCGAGACCGGACCCTCGACGATGTCGCAAATCTGCTTGGTGACCTCGGCAATCTTGCCGCCCGATTTCAGGATCAGCGAAGGGTTGGTGGTGACGCCATCGAGAAGCCCCAGATCGTGCAGCTCCTTAATTTCCTTGATGTCAGCGGTGTCGACGAAAAACTTCATGGCTGTCTCCTTGGGGATCGCCCGGCTGGCGCCAGGTGGATGAGAGGGTCCTCTTTGATCTAGACCAAAGTCAGGGCAAGGTCACGCCTGATGATCGAAGATTCGCCCTTTGTCGCGGCCGCGCCGGTGCTGGTGCCGATGCCGGCCGAACGCCCCTACACCTATGCCGTGCCGCCGGGCATGCGTGTGGTGCCGGGCGCGATCGTGCGCGTGCCGCTCGGGCCGCGCCAAGTGGCCGGCATCGTCTGGGATGGCGCGGTCGAGGCTGTCGATGCCAAGAAGTTGCGGCCGATCGAGGAGGTGTTCGACTGCCCGCCGATCGACCGAGAGATGCGCCGCTTCGTCGACTGGATTGCGCAATACACGCTCTCTGCCCCGGGCATGGTCGCGCGGATGCTACTCCGAGCTCCCGAAGCATTCGACCCGGAACCTTGGATCGAAGGATTGCAGCGCACGCTTGCCGAACCCGACCGGCTGACCGATGCGCGGCGGCGGGTGCTAGAAACCGCAGAGGGCGGGCTTGCCTGGACGCGCTCGGGCCTGGCGCATGCGGCGGGCGTGTCGTCGACCGTGATCGACGGCCTGAGGGCGCAGGGCGTTTTCGAGACGGTGATGATCCCACCGCGGCCGGTGGTGGCCGCGCCGGATCCCGGCCATGCCGCGCCGGATTTGATGCCGGATCAGAATGTCGCGGCGGACAAGCTGCGCGCGGCAATCGCTGCCGATGCCTTCAACGTCACCCTGCTCGACGGCGTCACCGGGTCAGGCAAGACGGAGGTCTATTTCGAAGCTGTGGCGGCTGCCCTCGACAAGGGCAAGCAGGTGCTGATCCTGTTGCCGGAGATCGCGCTGACGCATGCCTTCCTCGAACGTTTCCAGGACCGGTTCGGCGCCAAGCCGGCGGAGTGGCATTCGGACCTGCCGCCGCGGATGCGCGAACGCGTCTGGCGGCAGGTGACCGAGGGCGGCGTGCGCGTCGTCGCGGGCGCACGCTCGGCGCTGTTCCTGCCGTTCAAGGAACTCGGCCTGATCGTCGTCGACGAGGAGCACGACCCGGCCTATAAGCAGGAGGACCGCGTCTTCTATAATGCGCGCGACATGGCCGTCGTGCGCGGCCATATCGGCGGCTTTCCCGTCGTTCTTGCCTCGGCTACGCCCTCTGTGGAAAGCCGGGTCAACGCCATGCAGGGCCGCTACGACCGGGCCGTGCTGTCGTCGCGTTTCGCCGAGGCAGCCCTGCCCGACTTGAGGTCGATCGACATGCGGCGTTCGCCGCCCGCGCGCGGCGGTTTCGTGTCGCCGGTGCTCTTGGAGCAGATGCAGCGCACGCTGGAAAGACGAGAGCAGTCGCTGCTCTTCCTCAACCGGCGCGGCTATGCGCCGCTGACGCTCTGCCGCGTTTGCGGTCACCGCTTCGGCTGCCCGGTCTGCTCGGCCTGGCTGGTCGAGCATCGCTTTCGCGGCCAGCTCGTCTGCCACCATTGCGGCCACAACGAGCGGCGGCCGGAAGCCTGTCCGGAATGCGGGACGCTCGACCATCTGGTGGCTTGCGGACCAGGCGTCGAGCGCATCGCCGAGGAGGTGGTGGCGCATTTTCCACAGGCTCGCACCATCGTGCTGTCGTCAGATATTCTAGGCGGGGTGCGCCGGCTGCGGCTGGAGCTGGAGGCCGTCGCCAATGGCGAGGCCGATATCGTCATCGGGACGCAGCTCGTAGCAAAGGGACATAACTTCCCGGGCATGACGCTGGTCGGCGTGGTCGATGCCGATCTCGGGCTTGCCAATGGCGATCCGCGCGCCGCCGAGCGCACTTTCCAGTTGCTCAGCCAGGTGACGGGACGCGCCGGCCGCACGGGCAAGAAGAGCCTTGGCCTGTTGCAGACCTACCAGCCGGACCATCCAGTGATGCGGGCGATCGTCTCGGGCGATTCGGAAGCCTTTTACGAGCGCGAGATCGCCGAGCGCGAGCGGGCAGGGTTGCCGCCGTTCGGCCGGCTCGCCGGCATCATCGTGAGCGCCGCGACACGGGGCGAGGCCGAAAGCCATGCGCGGGGATTGAGGCGCGCGGCACCGACGGCCTCCGACCTGTTCGTGCTCGGCCCAGCCGAGGCGCCGCTGTCGCTGATCGGCGGACGGCACCGCTTCCGCCTGCTGATCCAGGGCGAGCGGCGCGCCGATATGCAAGGCTTCATCCGCGCCATGCTGGCGGAGGGCCCGAAGCTGCGGGGCTCGGTGCGCGTGCAGGTCGACATCGACCCGCAGAGCTTCCTATAAGCCAGAGAGACAGTCCCAACGGAGGGCCGCTAATGAAAACCCTTGGCCTCATCGGCGGCATGAGCTGGGAATCGACGGCGATCTATTATCGCCTGCTCAACGAGATCGTGCGCGAGCGGCTCGGCGGGCTGCATTCGGCAAAGCTGTTGTTGTGGTCGTTCGATTTCGCCGAGATCGCCGAACGGCAGCATGCGGGCGACTGGGACGGCGCCGGCTCGCTTCTCGTGGACGCCGCGCGCAGGCTGGAGGCGGGAGGCGCCGAGGGTCTGGTGATCTGCACCAACACCATGCACAAGCTAGCCGATGCGGTGCAGGCCGCCGTCTCGATCCCGCTCATCCATATTGCCGACGCGACGGGGCGTGCCGTGGTCAAGGCAGGCGTGAAACGGCCGGCGTTGCTCGCGACGCGTTTCACCATGGAGCAGGATTTCTACAGGGGCCGTCTCGTGGACAAACACGGCCTTGAGCCGGTGGTGCCGAATCAGGCCGGCCGCGAGATGGTGCACAAGGTGATCTATGACGAGCTCTGCCAGGGCATCGTCAGGCCCGAATCGAAATCCGCCTATCTCGATGAGGTCGGCCGGATGCGGCGCGCCGACCGCGTCGATAGCGTCATCATGGGCTGCACCGAGATCACCATGCTGATCGGCCAGGGCGATTTCGACATTCCGGTCTTCGACACGACGCGCATCCATGCCGAGGCCGCAGTCGAGTTCGCGCTCTCGTGATGCGCGATACCTAATGTGCCGGCCATGCTCTGGCGCGCTGCCATTCCCTGGCTAGAATGCTTGTGTTTCAGAACAAGAAATATGAGGGGGAATTTATGGACTTCGCGCTTCCGTGGCCCGCAAGCCAGGGCGAATGGCTGGCTTGGTCGAGCGCCGTCGTGACCCTGGCTCTCGGCCTCTTCCTGTTCCTGGCGCCCGGACTTGGCTTCCGCGTGCTGCGCCTGCAGCCCAGGCCGGAGAAAGCGGCGGCGATCGCGGAGGGGCGCGGGCGCATGTCGGGCTTCTATCTCGGCGTCAGCCTGTGCTGCATCCTGCTGGCGCAGCCGCTGCTTTACATGGCGCTGGGTTTCTCCTGGCTCTTCACCGCCTTCGGCCGGCTCCTGTCGATGATGTCCGACGGGGCCAACACCCCTTTCAACTGGGTTTCGATCGTGGTTGAATTGGCGTTGGCGGCGCTGCCGCTGGCCTTCGCCTTCGGCTTCGTGCCGTGAATTCAGCGCCTGAGCTTGGCCTTCGCAGCCTGATGCGACAAAAGTGCCTGAAAACCATGCCGGACGATGCATTGCGGTCTTAAAAAGCCTGTGCTAGACGGCAATCGACTTTCGGCCGGGGATAGCGGAAGCCGCGCCTTCGTGCTTGGAAATTTGTAATAAGGTCAAAGATTTAGCCAGAGTTTTCGCTCGCGCCAATAATCTGCGGCCTGTCAGACAAGAGAAAAGACGGTCCGTGGCCCAATCGTCATCGCCAATCTCAGCTGTCGCAGAACGCTACGCAGGCTCCTTGTTCGAGCTTGCTCTGCAGGACAATTCAGTCGCCAAGGTCGAAGCCGACCTCGCCAGCTTTGAGGCAATGCTCAACGGCAGCGACGATCTTAAGCGGTTGATCAACAGCCCGGTTTTCTCCGGCGAGGACCAGGCCAAGGCCATCGCAGCCATCGCCGACAAGGCCCAGATTACCGGCCTGGTCGGCAATTTCCTGCGCGTCGTCGCCAGGAACCGCCGCCTGTTCGCGGTGCCGGGCATGATCAAGGCATTCCGCCAGATCGCCGCCGACCATCGCGGCGAGGCTTCCGCCGAGGTCACCTCGGCGCATGCGCTGACGGCCTCGCAGCAGACTGAACTCAAGGCGACGCTGAAGAGCATCGCCGGCAAGGATGTGGCCATCGCCATGACCGTCGATCCGTCGCTGCTCGGCGGCCTGATCGTCAAAATGGGCTCGCGCCAGATCGATACGTCGCTCAAAACCAAACTCAATTCGCTCAAGCTTGCACTGAAAGAGGTCGGCTGATGGACATCCGCGCCGCGGAAATTTCCGCAATTCTGAAAGACCAGATCAAGAATTTCGGCAAGGAGGCCGAGGTCTCCGAAGTCGGTCAGGTTCTGTCCGTCGGTGACGGCATCGCCCGCGTCTACGGCCTCGACAATGTCCAGGCCGGCGAGATGGTCGAGTTCCCGGGCGGCATCCGCGGCATGGCGCTGAACCTCGAAGCCGACAATGTCGGCGTGGTCATCTTCGGCAACGACCGCGACATCAAGGAGGGCGACACCGTCAAGCGCACGGGCGCCATCGTCGACGTCCCGGTCGGGCCGGGCCTGCTCGGCCGCGTGGTGGACGCGCTCGGCAATCCGATCGACGGCAAGGGCCCGATCAAGGCCGCCGAACGCAAGCGCGTCGACGTCAAGGCGCCCGGCATCATCCCGCGCAAGTCGGTGCATGAACCGATGTCGACCGGCCTCAAGGCCATCGACGCGCTGATCCCGGTCGGCCGCGGCCAGCGCGAACTGGTCATCGGCGACCGCCAGACCGGCAAGACCGCCATCATCCTCGACACGATGCTGAACCAGAAGTCGGTGCACGACAACGGCCCGGAGAAGGAAAAGCTCTACTGCGTCTACGTCGCCGTCGGCCAGAAGCGTTCGACCGTCGCGCAGTTCGTCAAGGTGCTTGAGGAGCGCGGCGCGCTCGACTACTCCATCATCATCGCCGCCACCGCGTCCGATCCGGCGCCGATGCAGTTCCTGGCGCCGTTCGCCGGCTGCACCATGGGCGAGTATTTCCGCGACAACGGCATGCATGCCCTCATCAGCTACGACGATTTGTCGAAGCAGGCCGTCGCCTACCGCCAGATGTCGCTGCTGCTGCGCCGCCCGCCGGGCCGCGAAGCCTATCCGGGCGACGTCTTCTATCTGCATTCGCGCCTGCTCGAGCGCGCCGCCAAGCTCAACGACGACAACGGCAACGGTTCGCTGACCGCGCTGCCGATCATCGAGACGCAGGCCAACGACGTGTCCGCCTACATCCCGACCAACGTGATCTCGATCACCGACGGCCAGATCTTCCTCGAGACCAACCTGTTCTTCCAGGGCATCCGCCCGGCGGTGAATGTCGGCCTGTCGGTGTCGCGCGTCGGCTCGTCGGCGCAGGTCAAGGCGATGAAGCAGGTCGCCGGCTCCATCAAGGGCGAGCTCGCGCAGTACCGCGAAATGGCGGCCTTCGCGCAGTTCGGCTCGGATCTCGACGCCGCCACGCAGCGTCTGTTGAACCGCGGTTCGCGCCTGACGGAGCTGCTCAAGCAGCCGCAGTTCTCGCCGCTCAAGACCGAAGAGCAGGTCGCGGTGATCTTCGCCGGCGTCAACGGCTATCTCGACAAGCTGCCGCTCAACCAGGTCGGCAAGTTCGAGCATGGCCTGCTCAGCCACATGCGCTCGGCCGGCAAGGACGTGCTCGACGGCATCCGCAAGGAGAAGGCGCTGTCGGACGACCTGCGCGCCAAGCTCAAGTCGGAAATCGATGCCTTCGCCAAGACCTTCGCTTGAACGAAGCCGAACGCACGGGATCAGGTTTGAAGCATGGCTTCGTTAAAAGACCTTCGTAACCGCATCGCCTCGGTCAAGGCGACGCAGAAGATCACCAAGGCGATGCAGATGGTCGCCGCGGCGAAGCTGCGTCGCGCGCAGGAGGCGGCGGAAGCAGCTAGACCCTATTCCGAGCGCATGGGCGCGGTTCTGGCCAACATCACCCAGGCGATCGGCGGCGGCGGCGATGCCCCGGCGCTGATGACGGGCACCGGCCGGGATGACGTGCATCTGCTCATCGTCTGCACCGCAGAGCGCGGCCTGTGCGGCGGCTTCAACTCGCAGATCGCCCGCCTCGCCCGAGACCATATCCGCAGGCTTCTGGCCGACGGCAAGCAGGTCAAGATCATCTGCGTCGGCAAGAAGGGTTTTGACATCCTGCGCCGCGACTACGCCTCGCTGATCCTAGAACGCATCGACCTGCGCGAGGTCAAGACGCTCGGCTTCGTCAACGCCGACGCGATCGCGCGCAAGGTCATCCACCTCTTCAACGAGGGCGGTTTCGACATCTGCACGCTGTTCTACTCGCAATTCAAGTCGGTGATCAGCCAGATCCCGACGGCGCAGCAGATCATCCCGGCGGCGCAGGCTTCGGCCGCAGCCGCGACGGGCAACGGCGCAACCGCGGTCTACGAATACGAGCCGGAGCCGGGCGAGATCCTCTCCGACCTCATCCCGCGCAACATCGCGGTGCAGATCTTCCGGGCGCTTTTGGAAAACGCGGCAGGCGAGATGGGCGCCAAGATGAGCGCGATGGACAACGCGACGCGCAATGCCGGCGACATGATCAACAGACTGTCGATCACCTACAACCGCCAGCGGCAGGCGCAGATCACCAAGGAACTGATCGAAATCATTTCGGGCGCCGAGGCGCTCTAGGCGCGCGCGGGCGGGGTCCGAGACCTCGCAGCGGCGTGAACAACGGATAGACGAAAAGGGCAAAGACGATGGCGAAAGCAGCTACCCCGAAGACCGCGGCCAAGGAGGCATCGGCCCCAAAGGCGGCGAAGGCCCCGGCAGCAGCCGCGAAGGCCGCCGCTCCGGCGAAGAAGGCGGCCGCTCCCGCCAAGACCGCGGCTTCCGCCGCCAGCGTCGCAGCCAAGCGCGTCGGCGCCGCCGGCAAGGTCCGCCAGGTGATCGGCGCCGTCGTCGACGTGCAGTTCGAGGATCACCTGCCGGCCATTCTGAACGCGCTGGAAACCGACAACGTCGGCAACCGCCTGGTGCTCGAGGTTGCCCAGCATCTCGGCGAGAACACCGTGCGCTGCATCGCCATGGACTCGACCGAAGGCCTGGTCCGCGGTCAGGACGTCTTTGACACCGGCGCCCCGATCTCGGTTCCGGTCGGCCCGGGCATGCTCGGCCGCATCATCAACGTCATCGGCGAGCCGGTTGACGAGGCTGGTCCCGTCGACGCCGTCGAAATGCGCGCCATCCACCAGCCTGCTCCCGCCTATGTCGACCAGTCGACGGAAGCGCAGATCCTGGTCACGGGCATCAAGGTTCTGGACCTGCTCGCGCCCTACGCCCGCGGCGGCAAGATCGGCCTGTTCGGCGGCGCCGGCGTCGGCAAGACCGTGCTGATCCAGGAATTGATCAACAACGTCGCCAAGGCCCACGGCGGCTTCTCGGTGTTCGCCGGCGTCGGCGAGCGCACCCGCGAAGGCAACGACCTCTATCACGAGTTCATCGAATCGGGCGTCAACAAGAAGGGCGGCGGTCAGGGTTCGAAGGCAGCACTTGTGTACGGCCAGATGAACGAGCCGCCGGGCGCACGCGCCCGCGTCGGCCTGACCGGCCTCACCGTCGCCGAATATTTCCGCGACCAGGGCCAGGACGTGCTGTTCTTCGTCGACAACATCTTCCGCTTCACGCAGGCGGGCTCGGAAGTGTCGGCGCTGCTCGGCCGCATTCCTTCCGCCGTGGGTTACCAGCCGACGTTGGCCACCGACATGGGCGCGCTGCAGGAGCGCATCACGACGACGACCAAGGGCTCGATAACCTCGGTGCAGGCCATCTACGTTCCGGCCGACGACTTGACCGACCCGGCGCCGGCGACCTCCTTCGCCCACCTCGACGCCACGACCGTGCTCAACCGCGCTATCTCGGAAAAGGGCATCTACCCGGCCGTCGATCCGCTGGACTCGACCTCGCGCATGCTCGACCCGATGGTCGTCGGCGAAGAGCACTACCAGGTCGCCCGCCAGGTGCAGTCGATCCTGCAGCGCTACAAGTCGCTGCAGGACATCATCGCCATCCTGGGCATGGACGAGCTGTCGGAAGAGGACAAGCAGACGGTGGCCCGCGCCCGCAAGATCGAGCGCTTCCTGTCGCAGCCGTTCTTCGTCGCCGAAGTGTTCACCGGCTCGCCGGGCAAGCTGGTGGACCTCGCCGATACCATCAAGGGCTTCAAGGGCCTTTGCGCCGGCGACTACGACCACCTGCCGGAAGCCGCCTTCTACATGGTCGGCGGCATCGACGAAGCGGTCGAGAAGGCCCAGCGCCTCGCGGCTGAAGCGGCATAATTCAAGCGAAGGGAGTAGGGAGTAGTGAGTAGGGAATAGCAGGTGTGACGCGGACCGTTTGGGTCCTTCACTACCGACTACTCACTATTCCCTACTCGCTAGACAGGCATGGCTGAAGCTTTCAAGTTCGAACTGGTCTCGCCGGAGCGGCTGCTCGTTTCCGAGCAGGTCGAGTCCGTCGTCATTCCGGGCGCCGAAGGCGAGATGACGGTGATGGCGCAGCATGCGCCGGTGATGACCACCATCAAGCCCGGTGTGGTCACGGTGAAGGCCGCGGGCGGCAAGGAAGACCGCTATGTCGTGTTCGGCGGTTTCGCCGACATCCTGCCGTCGGGCTGCACGCTGCTTGCCGAATCGGCCGTGCATGTGAACGACATCGACCGCGCGGACCTGGCGCGTCGTATCCAGGACGCCAGGGAAGACGCCGCCGACGCCAAGGACGACGTGGCGCGCAGCCGCGCCGAGCAGTTCCTCGCCCAACTCACCACGCTGGAAGGCGCGCTGCTGCCGGCCTGATCGTTGTTGAAAATGCGAGATTGAAAAAACGGGCTTGCCCCGCTTTCTTGTTTGTTGTTGCAAGACAGTTTCGCGCTGCTTGGGGCGCAATCCCCGGCGGGTCGGCGGGCGAGCAGCTACTCAGCCCGCCTGGGCGGCTCGCTGCCAATGCCGAGCGCGGCAAAGGCCAGTTTCGGGCCGCCCTGCTTGAAATGGACCAGATGCGTGGCGACAAACTCGATCAACCGATGGCGCTCCGGGTGACCATTGGCAAAGCCGACAAGGTCGAACACGGCTGCCGTCGTTTCCGCCATCGGCAGATTGCGGCCGAACAGGTCATCCAGGGCGGCATCGAGCGGATCGGTGAAATGGCCTTGCGGCAAGCTGCCGCCGCGGGCGGCGCAGGCTGCGATCCAGGCGGCGACAACCAGCGACAGATGTTCCGGCAGCAGGCCCGCCTCCAGCCGCGCAAGCGCTGAAGCGACGATGCGTTGCGGCAGCTTCTGGCTGCCGTCATTGGCGATCTGCGCGGTGCGGTGGGCAAGCGCGGTGTTGGAAAAGCGATCGGCGAGTTCGGCGGTATAGGGGATGGGGTCGAGCCCGGCATCCTGCGGCAGCGTCGGAACGGCCTCGGCCCAAAGCCGATCCACGAACTGCCGGATCAACGGATCGGCGAAGGCGCGGTCGACGGTGGCATGGTCGGTGAGCAGACCGAGATAGGCTATGCCTGAATGCGCGCCGTTGAGCAGCCTCAGCTTCATATCTTCAAAGGGGCCGACATCCTCGACCATGGTGACGCCGAATCTCTCCCAGGCCGGCCGGCCGGCCGGGAAACGGTCCTCGATCACCCATTGCCGGAAGGGCTCGGTCATCACCGGCCAGGCGTCCTGGACGCCGAGCTCGTCGGCGATGCGCGCCCGGTCGGCATCGGTGGTCGCCGGCACGATGCGGTCGACCATGGAAGACGGGAAGGGGACATCGTCGGCGACATGGCGCGCCAAATCGGCATCGCGCAGCTTCGCGAATTCGATCAGCAGCCGGTGCAGCGTGGCGCCGTTGGCCGGGAGGTTGTCGCAGCAGAGCACCGTGAAAGGCGGCGTACCATTGGCTCGGCGGCGCACCAAAGCCTCGGCGAGAAACCCATGCGCCGTCCTCGGCGATCCGGGGTTGGCGAGGTCGTGGACAATATCGGGATGCGCGCCGTCGAGCGTGCCGTCGGCTGCCCTGAGATAGGCTTTTTCGGTGATGGTCAGCGTCACGATGCGGATGCGCGGATCGATCAGCGCGGCGAGCACCGCGCTCGGATCTTCCGGGGCGACGAGCAAGGACTGGATCGAGCCGATCACCTGCAGCTGTTCGCCGGCACTGTCCCTGATCGCCAGCGTGTAGAGCCCATCCTGCGGTTCAAGGGCATCGCGCGTGTCGGGGCTGCGCAGCGAGACGCCGACGATGCCCCAATTGCTCTCGCCATCCGCCAGGCAGGCGTCGACATAGGCCGCCTGATGGGCGCGGTGAAAGGCGCCGACGCCAAGATGTACGATGCCCGGCGTAACAGAATTGCGGTCGTAGCTAGGCACCCGTACTTCGGCCGGCAGCTTCGCGATGGTGGCGTTTGACAGGCGGCCGTTCATGGGAAGCGATGTCTCCGATCGGAAGCGTGCCCGATGCCGGGCGAGAAACGACGGCAGCGAACTAACACTCGCTGTCGCCGCACACAATGGCCGCGTTGCTTTCGAGAGCTGCCATGCAACCGACCGTTTTGTATGTTGACATTGCCTCCGACAGATCCATCGTTAGATCAGGATGACGTTTCGTTGAATCGCCATTGCGATCTAACTCTTTGTGGGAGCATGTTCTTTTCCGAAAGCCGGCTCCCGCCCTTCGCGTTCGCCTACCCTTTCGGTTCGAGATCATGCACCAGCGCAATCCGGGAGGAGCCAAGTGGCCGTATTGACCGATCCCGATCTGCTGTTTGCGCCCGAGGCGAATTCGCGGGCACTGGCCCGCGCTCTTTATGCCGGCGTGAAGGACCTCTCCATCGTCAGCCCGCATGGTCATACCGACCCGCGCTGGTATGCGCTCAACGAGCCGTTTCCGGACCCGGCGCAATTGCTCATCGTGCCGGATCATTACATTTTCCGCATGCTGTTCAGCCAGGGCGTGCGGCTGGAGGAGCTCGGCGTGCCGGCGCTGGATGACGCGCCGGTCGAGACCGACGGCCGGACGATCTGGCGGCGCTTCGCCGAGCATTATTATCTCTTCCGTGGCACGCCGACCCGGCTCTGGCTCGACCATGTGTTCGCGCATCTGTTCGGCATCGAGGAACCGCTCACCGCGGCTTCCGCCGATCGCACCTACGATACGATCGCCACGCTGCTGCAGCGCGACGACTATCGCCCGCGCGCGCTGTTCGAGCGCTTCAACATCGAGGTGATCGCCACGACCGAGGGCGCGCTCGACGATCTCAAATGGCACAGGATGATCCGCGACAGCGGCTGGAGCGGCCGCGTCGTCACGGCCTACCGGCCGGACGCGGTGATCGATCCCGATTTCGAAGGATTCCTGGGCAATCTCGATCGCCTCGGCGACATCACGGCATGCGATACCGGCACATGGACAGGCTATCTCGATGCGCATCGGCAGCGACGCGCCTATTTCAAGCAATTCGGCGCCACCTCGTCCGATCATGGCCATCCGACCGCCGAGACCGCCAATCTCTCCGACGCGGCGGCCGAGGAGCTGTTCAACCGTATCCGCCGCGGCTCCGACGACGAGCGCGAGCGGCGGCTGTTCAGGGCGCAGATGCTGACCGAAATGGCCAAGATGAGCCGCGACGACGGCCTGGTGATGCAGATCCATCCCGGATCATGGCGCAATCATTCGCCTGCCGTTTTCCAGAAATTCGGCCGCGACAAGGGCTTCGATATCCCGACGCGCGCCGACTATGTGACGGCGCTGAAGCCGCTGCTCGACTGCGTCGGGCTGGAGCGCGACCTCACGATCATCCTGTTCACGCTCGACGAGTCGAGCTATGCGCGCGAGCTGGCGCCGCTCGCCGGTGTCTATCCGGCGCTGAAGCTGGGGCCGGCCTGGTGGTTCCACGACAGCCCGGAAGGCATGCGCCGCTTCCGCGAGATGACTACCGAGACGGCAGGCTTCTACAACACGGTCGGCTTCAACGACGACACGCGCGCCTTTCCGTCGATTCCGGCGCGCCACGATGTCGCGCGCCGCGTCGACAGCGCCTTCCTGGCGCGGCTGGTCGCCGAGCATCGGCTGCGCGAGGACGAGGCGCATGAGCTGGCGCGCGATCTTGCCTATGCGCTTGCCAAGAGGGCCTACCGGCTCTGAGCCGGGCACCGATCGTTTGGAAAGGAGAAATCATGGCGCGCAATCCGAATTGCCGGCGGCGACGTTTGCCCAGGGAGTGCAAATTGGCTGATAGCGCCACGGAGCTTGGGGCCGAGCCGAACCGGCCGGAGACGGTGGTCGCGCCGATCCGCAGCGGTTTTCCCTGCCAACTTCGAATGGAAATTGGACGATGACCGATATCTTTGCCCACGCATGCACAAAAGCCTGGGAGCCCACGCCGGATGGCAACAGACGGCGCGTGCTGGTGCACACCGACGAACTGATGATGGTCGAATTTGCCTTCGAAAAGGGCGGCGTGGGCCTCCTGCATTCGCATCCGCATGTCCAGGCAAGCTATGTCGCCGAGGGCCGCTTCGAGGTCACCATCGACGGCCGTTCGGAGATTCTCGAGACTGGAAGCAGCTTCATCGTGCCTTCCAATCTCGTGCATGGCGTCAAGGCGCTGGAGGCCGGGCGCCTGGTCGACAGCTTTGCGCCCTGCAGGGCCGATTTCCTCGGCTGAGCATCCGCCCCTCCAAGGAAAAGCCCGCGCCGTGGGCGCGGGCCTGTTGCCTGGGCGCTGATTGCGCCGCCGCGGTACTCAAACATCGCCGCAGGACAGCAACTGTGCCGCAGCATGGTGAAGATAGGTTTAACGGCGACTGACTGGCGGCAGGTTGGAAAAAACTCAGCGCTGCTGCAGCGCGAGCCGTATGCCGAGCGCGCAATAGATGCCGCCGACCACCTTGCCCTGCCATCTCAGCACCGCCGGATTGCGGCGCAGGAAGGAACCCAAGCCGCCTGCGCTGACGGCGAAGACGACGGTGCTGAAGAGACCCAGCAAGACAAAGATGATGCCGAGCAGCATCAGCTGCAGCACCACGAAACCGCTTTGCGGGTGGATGAATTGCGGCAGGAAGGCGAGGAAGAACAGAGCGGTCTTCGGGTTGAGCACTTCGGTCAAGATCGCCTGCCGGAAGGCTTTTCCCGCCGAGATCGGTAGCGTCCTGCCCGCGAGGTCGGCCGGCGCCTTTTCGAGAATGGCGCGGATGCCGAGATAAACCAGATAGGCCGCGCCAATATATTTGATGATGCTGAACAGCATCGCCGAGGCGGCGATGATGGCCGAGATGCCGACGATGGCCATGATGGTGTGGATGACATCGCCCGCCGCGACACCGGCGCCGGTGGCGATGCCTACCTTCGTGCCCGAGCTCGTCGCGCGCGCCACGGTGAGCAGCGTCGCCGGTCCCGGAATGAAGACGAAGCCGAAGACGACCGCGATGTAGGTGATGAGCGTGGCGGGGTCGATCATGCGAAGGCTCCTGTCGCGGGCGCTGCCGGTGATGGATGCATCGAACCATAGCAGCCGGGGCTCTCCAGCCAGTGTGCCAGTGATGGCTTTTCGATGCCCGCATTTGGCACGAGATCACAGGGTGACCTGCAAAGCGCGGTTGTGACCGGATGAGGGCTGCGCTACTCCAAGGCATCACGTGGTGAATCACTTGTCTGCTCTTCGCACCTTCCCCCAAACGACCTGCTGTCCGGTGTCAGCCTGATGCCGGCACAGGCCGCGAGCATCCGGGCCGAGGATCCCAAGCGTCGCGTCCTGAAGGACGTGTTCGGCTATGACGATTTCCGTCCCGGCCAGGCGGCCGTGATCGAGGCGCTGCTGGCGGGGCGCCATGTGCTGGCGGTCATGCCCACCGGCGCAGGCAAGTCGCTCTGCTATCAGGTTCCGGCGCTGGTCAAGGGCGGGCTCACTATCGTGGTATCGCCGCTGGTGGCGCTGATGCAGGATCAGGTCGCCGCCTTGCGCCTTGCCGGTGTCGCCGCCGACACGATCAATTCCTCGCTCGACCGCGAGGCCAATGTGGCGGCCTGGCGCCGCGTGGCGTCGGGGCAGACACGGCTGCTCTATCTGGCGCCGGAGCGGCTGATGACGGAGCGGATGCTGGATGCGCTGTCACGGCTCGATGTCAGCCTGATCGCCATCGACGAGGCGCATTGCATCTCGCAATGGGGCCCGACCTTCCGCCGCGAATATGAGGACCTGTCGCAACTGCGTGGCGTGTTTCCGCAGGTGCCGATCATCGCGCTGACGGCGACCGCCGACGAGGCCACGCGCGGTGATATCGAGGCGCGGCTGTTTGCGGGGCGCGCCGAAACCCTGGTGCTGGGTTTCGACCGGCCCAACATCAAGCTGGCCATCGAGACCAAGCAAGACAGCAAGCGGCAGCTGCTGCGCTTCGTCGAGCGGCACCAGGGCAAGAGCGGCATCATCTACTGCCTGTCGCGGCGCAAGACCGAGGAAATGGCGGCCTTCCTGGAGAAGAACGGCGTGCGCGCGCTCGCCTACCATGCCGGCATGAGCAAGGAGGCGCGGGAAGCGAACCAGAACGCCTTCATGAGCCTGTCGGGCGTCGTCATGGTGGCGACAATCGCTTTCGGCATGGGCATCGACAAGCCCGACGTCGCCTATGTCTTCCACACCGATCTGCCGGGTAGCCTGGAGGCCTATTACCAGGAGATCGGCCGCGCCGGGCGCGACGGCCGGCCGGCGGAAGCGCACATGCTCTACGGCGCCGGCGATATCCGGACACGCCGCATGTTCATCGACGAAGAGGATACCTCTCCCGAACACAAGAGACGGGCGCATCGCCGGCTCGACACGCTGATCGGCTATTGCGAGACGGCGCAATGCCGGCGCCGGGTGCTGCTCGGCTATTTCGGCGAGGAGGCGCCCGCCTGCGGCAATTGCGACAACTGCCTCGACCAGGCGCCTCGCGCCGATGGCTCAGCGGAAGCGCGCATCATCCTTGCGGCGGTGGCGCAGAGCGGCGAGCGCTTCGGCGCCGCCCATGTCATCGACATCCTGCTCGGCCACGAGACCGAGAAGGTGCTGGCGAGAGGCCATCAGAAGCTCGCCAGCTTCAGGACCGGCATCATGCACAGAAAGACGGTCTGGTTGTCGCTGATCCGGCAGCTGGTCGCCGGCGGCTTCCTGGCGCCGGATCCCGACGGCCATGGTGGTCTCGTCATCCCGGAAAGCGGCCGCGCGCTCGGGCGTGGCGAGATCGCCTTCGAGTATCGTGTCGAGGGCAGGGATCGTCTCGCGCGCGGCAGGAAGCGCGCCGCGCAAGGCGCCGCCACGGATGGCGAGGGCGTCGATGCGTCGCTTCTGGGGACGCTCAAGACGCTGCGGCTGCGGCTCGCCAAGGAACGGCAAGTGCCGGCCTACGTGGTTTTCTCCGACCGCACGCTGATCGACATGGCCGAGCGCCGCCCGCGCGACCTCGACGATTTCGCCGAGGTGAACGGCGTGGGCGCCGCCAAACTCAAGGAGTTCGGGGAGGTTTTCCTGGATGCGATCGCGGCGCATCAATCGGGGGTCTGAAAAGGCTGGCCGTTAAAGCATGTCTCCCGAAGTGGGAACCGGTTTCGGGATAAAGACATGCGTAAAATCAAAACCCTAAAGCGCATGGAGCGAAACCGAAAAGAAACCTTTAGGCCTCAAGGCAGCATTTCTTGAATTTCTTGCCGCTCCCGCAGGGGCACGGATCATTGCGTCCAACATTGCGGAAAGGGTTGGTCGCTGGCTCGATAGGTGCCCAGCCTCGATCTGGCCAGCGCGACTGCCAATCGTCGTCATCGAGGTCGTCCTCCGGTTCAAGGCCACGGGTCCAGTCCAGCGCTACGAGCACATCCTCAATATAGCCGAGATTGGCACGCTCGAACCGTTCGGCATCCTGTGGCGCCTGCTCCGCAGCGCGAAGATCCTCCTCGAAATCACGACGTTCCATCACGCCCCATGGGATGCGGCCTTCGTCCCATGCGCTGTAGACGAGCGGCGCCAGATCGCGCCAGCCCAAATACGCGATCGACTCGAGCCAACCTATCCAGACCTGGTTCTCGTCGTCGGCCATTTTGTCGACATGGAACCGCTCGATGAAGAGCCGCATCCGACCGTGCTCGATGCGGCCGTCCCAAGTGAGGAATGTCGCTGCTCCGAACAGCGCTTCGCGGGCAAATTCATCGACACCCGGGTCGCCGATCGCGTTGAACAAAGCATCGGCATCCCCGTCGAAGACACCGGCGACAATGCGCGACAGGCCTTCCGTGACGGCGTCGCCGAGAAAGTGGTCTACCTCGGCGGCCGGGCGGCGCAGCAGATGCAACAGGGGTCGATAAGCCGCGCTTTCCCGTGCGCCGCCCAAGATATAGAGGCCCCTGAAGAGAAGCATATCTTCGTTGTCAGAAAGAGCGTTTCCCTCGGCTGCTTTTTCAAGGACCGACAGCAATGCCGGCGCGGACTCTTCTATCCGGATGGTGCAGACCGCGATTGCGAGATCCGGCACCTGCCGTTCGGTGGCCACGGCATGGAGATAGCGGTCTATCGGATACAGCTCGAAGTCGCCGCTATCGTTGGAGAGCAGCTTTTCCAAATCTTCTTTTTTCATCACTCCCCTCGATGGAGCGCCTTTCCGGCGGCGTGCTATCAGTCGCTTAGCCGTGCCTTGTGTCAATCCTGAGAGCGATGCCGGGAATCGGGCCGCTGACCGAGGCCCTTGAAGCCTTTGCCGAATTCTTCGGCATCGATCATGATCTCGTCCAGGCGGCGGCCGAGCGAAGCGCGGCAACGACGCCCGCAGGCCCGGCGCCGGAAACGGCCCGGCGGGTCGTCGCGGCGATGAATGATGCGGAGAAGACCGGTCTGCTCATGCGTGTCTTCAATGGCGACCCCAACCTACCCGCCGAGTTGCGAGCCACGATACGGGCGCGTCTGGAACCCGAAACGACAATCTCGCCTGGCGCTTTGCGCACGGCTGCGGATCTGCAGGCACGGGCCGAAGAAATTCGCCTTGCCCGCAAGCGCGCCGAGGCCGAGGCGGCGGAAGCGCAGCAGCGATTGGTGGCGGAAGCAGCTGAGAAGGCCCGCGACGTCCGGCTCGAGGCCCTTCGTCAGCGGGGCGAAAACGTCTGGGGAGAGGTCGAGACCGAGATCGTGCGATGCAATCCAGCCGGCTATGACAAGGCGGCGGCGCTGCTTTCCGATCTGTCGGTGCTTGCCGAAAGAGAGGGCAGCAGCGAGGAATTTAGCCACCGGCTTCAAGCGATTCGGGAACATCACGCCGGCAAGGGCGCTTCATCGAACGTGTGACGTTGCTGGGTTAGGCTTGCCCGGGGGCTGGCTAACGCCAAAGGCAGACCTTGACGTCCTTCCCGACATAGCAGGCGCCTTCACGGCGAAGCTCTCCCCAATCGCCTGCCTCGCCATGCGTGTCGCGAATATTCCCGTTGGCATAGCCTGCCCAGGAATCTCCGTCCTTGTAAACGACGGCCCAGTAATCCTTCGACATCTCACCAGCGCCGCTATGCGTGTCAGGATAGTCGATACCGGCGAAAACCTGGTTGGGGCCCTGGATGTTGAAATCGCCGCCCTGCTCGATCTGGTAGGAGCATTTTCCGGAGATGCGGGTCTCGCCGTGAACGACAAGCAGGCAGCGGCCCCATTTGTAACCGCTCGGCAGACGATGCTGTGCTGCGTGCGACGGTTAGACGGAAAACGCAATTCCCAGAGCAGCCGCGATGGTTCGCGCGGTCAGCAGCCGATCCGAAAAGCGACCGGACATCATTGGATTCCGCCCAGCGCCCATGTCGAACGACCCTCCGCAGGATGATCTCCTGAGATCGTACCATTATCAACGATGGCCAGATTTCTGTCACGCGTATGTGTGCTGCTTCACGACCGCGCTATGGACCGATTGAAACGCGTTGGTTCCGACCAACAAAGCATTAAGTCGGGCGATCTTGGCCCTATTGGCTCAAGCTTCGGAGGCATCCTGCTTCGCGTTGAGAAGAATTCGCCGGACTTGTCCTGCGAAGCGCGCAAGCGCGAGGCAGGATGGCGGAGAGGGAGACCGCCAGAGCGTTGAAATTGCTGACTTTACTGTCAGGCGAGAGCTTGCTTTTCCTAATTTCCAAGCGTATTCCCATGACCATATTGCCCGCTATTAACTTTGTTGGCAAGGGCTTCGGTTAGGAAAGCCATTAGGAAAAATGGCCCGGCATAAACTGCGCGATACCCAGATAAAGGGGCTGCCCGCTGGCCGACATGGCGATGGCGATGGCCTGTGGCTCTATGTCAACAAGACCGGCACGCGCAGCTGGGTCTTCATCTTCATTCGGCAAGGCATCCGGCGCGAGGTTGGGCTCGGGTCCTACGGCAATGTCTCTGGCAAGATCAGCTTGGCCGATGCTCGGCGCCGCGCGGACGAGGCGCGGGAGATCGTCAAGAACGGCGGCGACCCTCGGAAGGACATGGCGCACCGGCGGCGCATGGTGAAGCTGCGGACCTTCGGAGAGTGCGCGGACGAGCTGCTGATCTCGAAAGAGAACACCTTTCGCAATGAGAAGCACGCAGCGCAGTGGAAGATGACCCTCACCGAATATGCGCAGCCATTGCGCAAGATCCCGGTCGGCGATGTCACCACCGACGACGTCGTTCGCGTGCTTCGCCCTCTTTGGACAGAGAAGCAGGAAACCGCCTCGAGGCTGAGAGGCCGCATTGAGAAGGTGCTCGACTACGCCAAGGCCGTAGGGCTGCGATCGGGCGAGAATCCGGCCCGGTGGAAAGGTCACCTCGATCATATCCTCCCGGCTCGCCAGAAGCTCGCCAAGGGCCATCACGCGGCAATGCCCTACGCCGACGTCCCCGCCTTCATGGTTGAGCTTGTTGGCGTCGATGGATTTGGCGCCCGAGCGCTCGAACTTTGCATCCTGACGGCCACCCGATCGGGCGAGGTGCTGAACGCGGAATGGTCCGAATTCGACTTAGACAAAGCCCTGTGGACGATCCCGGCCGAGCGAATGAAGATGGCTCGCGAACATATCGTCCCGCTTTCGGACCGCGCCCTCGGTGTCCTGCAGGGCCTCCAGGCCAAGCGGCTATCGAATTACGTCTTCCCGGGCGTCGCCCCAAAGCGGCCGCTCTCCAACATGGCGATGACCGCCGTCATGCGCCGGATGAAGAAAGGCGACCTCACAGTTCACGGCTTTCGGTCGAGCTTCCGCGATTGGGCCGGCGACGCGACCAACTTCCCGCGTGACGTCGCCGAGATGGCGCTGGCGCATAAGGTCGGCGACGAGACAGAACAGGCCTATCGCCGCGGTTCAGCACTGGCGAAGCGCCGGAAGCTCATGGACGCCTGGTCGGCCTACGTGTCGACCGTAAAGGGTGGTGAGAACGTCCTCGCCCTAGCGGGAAAACGTTGATGGCCAGGCAGTTTCTCGTCGAGCCGGCAGCCGGCTTCGTGGCGTCGTTACCAGATAGTGTCAGGCATCAGATAGAGCGCCGATGGCCGGCTTTGCCGCTCGATCGGATCGAAAGCGAATTCATAACGTATCAGCTTTGGCGACCGGCATTTGACGCTCAGCCGGAAGCAGCGAAGATCGAGAAACGCTATACCCAGCTACAGCAGATGGTAAAAAAGCTCGCCGATGAAATAAATTGGCTGGACAGAACCAACCTGGGCCGAATGGTCGAGCAGTCGGACCCGACTGGAACGCATATCGATATCCTGCGAGACACCTACTATCGGCTTATCGCTCTGAATGCTCTGTTGCCGTTGGCGCGCAAACACCTTCCGGAAGGTCACCAGAAAAACCCGCGGCATCGTCTCGCATTTAACATAGGCAGCATGATCGCCGACGCGGGCCTTGCGATAGATAAGCGACCGAATGGTGCGCTCTGCCAGGTTTTGGGGATCGTTCTGCAAGCGGCAGGTGAAAACTCCAGCAACGTCGTCGAGATAGTGAAGCCGGTTCTTCCACTCTTGAAAAAGACCGCTCAGAACGGCCCGTAGTTTTTCAGAATGACTTGATGCGCCGCCTCGTCGCGTGTGCAAATTAGACAGCCATCAACGTCAACAGCGACGACGGTGGCGACCATAAAGCCCACCTCGCCGCATAAGCGAAAGGTGGTCTAGAATGGACGGCGAAGCTGCTCTTATTTCTATCAAGGAAGCCGCTAGGCTTACCTCTCTTTCCCGCACCAGCATCAACGAAAAACGGGCCGCCGGTAAGTTTCCGCAGCCGGTCCCGCTCGGCGACAAGCGCATAGCCTTCGTCAAGTCCGAGGTCGACGCATGGATCCGCGAACGCATCGCCGCGCGCCGGTCGGAGGCCGCATGATGGCCGCCCGCCCCGAAACCGAAGATCATCTCGAAAGCGATGCCGTCGAGCGCGGTCTTCGCTATCTGGCAGAGGTGCCGCGCTCCCAGCGCGGGCCGGCCGTTCCGGCGCTTAAGGCGATCGGCCTGTCAGCCAAGGACGCCTGTGAGGTGCTTCGCATCCACAATCTCAGAATGTCGAGGGCACACTGATGGGCGGACCTGAGAAGCGAAAACCCGACCGTGTTGCGGACGGCCGGGTCTCCGGTGCTATCAGAGTGCGGGGCGTGCTCTCGATCCTGGTAGATTATTCCGCATGCGAAACGAACGCAAGCGGTGGCGCCGGTGGCCAAGCCTGACGGTTCGAACCGCACATTTGCCAGTCAGAAGTTCGAGCTGCTCGACGCGATCAGCATGGACCCGCGCGTCACCGCGAGCGAGTTCCGTGTCGCCTTTCGCCTGATGCAACACGCGAACGCTGAAACCGGTGCGATCTTCCCATCGCAAGATCGCCTGGCAAGTCAGATCGGCATGAAGGAGCGGACCGTCCGATTCTGCATCAAGGAGTTGGTCGGAAAAGGATGGCTCAAGAGCAGTCGCCCCAACCGCCGGATAGCGAATTTCTACCAGTTCGAGACCAAGCACATGAATGCGATTCTCGATCGCCAGATCATGCTCAATGAGGCGCGGAAAGAAGAGCGGGTCACCCGTTCGAAACCTCGCCGTGAGCGGCAACTACATGCCGGTCAAACTGCTGTGAGCGGCAATAGGATGCCGGTCGTGAGCGGCAACTACATGCCGGTAAACACCTTAAGTAAACACCTGAAGAATCTAGGCTCTGAAGAGAGAGACCAACAACCTACAGCCAGCTCCTACCTATCAGCGACGAGGGGCACATGATCCCGCACATCGCCATGCTCGCCGTCATCGTCATCGCCATCGCTGGATGGTTGCCATGCTGACGGCACGAACATGCCAGCGCTGTGGCAACAGCCTCGGCAGCAAGCGATCGGATGCGCGTTTCTGCTCGGCTGGCTGCAGGGTGAACTCGCATCGACAGGAAGTCGGCCGGCTCGAGGCCATCCGCGCCAATGTCGTCATCGATCGACAAATGCGCGACGCGCTCATCGAGATTGGCGAGCTCGACATGCGGGACGAGCATGACCCGGCAAAGGTCCGCGAGGCCTTCGCCCGCATGTGCCAGGAGCTCGCCCGCAAATATGCGTAACGCCACCGGCGGTTACGGCTAGCCGCCATGAGTTAGAGTCGGGCGCACTAGGAAATTTCATCTCGCCGGAGTGTCGATGAACCCCGAAATCCTCGATCGTCTCGCCGCACTTGAGCAGCAGGTCAGGGAATTTCTCCCGGCAGCGCTTGAGCGCCGTAGCAACCCGTTCGAGCCGAGCTACTGGATAATGGCTAAGGTCAAAGCCAAGGCCGAAATTGATCGCGACCGAGCAAACATGTCCGTCATCGAGATGGCCGAGATCCGCATAATCGGGGAAGTCGACGACGCTATGGCCTTGAACGTCCATGACCAACTCGATGCGGCTCGCCTATCCCCCGCAATCAACGTGCTGATCGACACTCAGGGTGGAGACTTCGCTGCCGCGATGCGGATTTACCGCGCAATAAGGTGGCACCCAGGCTTGAGACGCGCCACTCTCGGCAAGCGGTGCATGAGCGCTGGCGTATTGATCTCGATGGCTTGCGACCATCGCGTGGCGTCCGGCGATACCGAATATTTGATGCATCTCACTGCCGACAATCCCGACCCTAAAGACCGCTGGACGCTGCTCCGTCACCTCGAGGCAATGCGCGTCCTGCGCAAGCGTGACAGCGAATACCTGAACACGATCGCGGATAGGTCCTGCGCCGATTTGGCTGACTTGGCAATCGAGGCAACCAAGGACGAATGCCAGTCGCTCGAATGGTGCCTGGCTCACGGTCTCATCCACGAGGTGGCGAAATGACCAAGCATCGACAAGTGGCACTGAAAGGCTCGCTGCCGCCGAAAAAAATCCACAAGGTCAATCTCGACGAGACCGAAGCTGAACGTCGTGCCCGCTGGAAGCGCGAAGCCGAGCAGCATCGCTACAGCTATTCCGTGTGGAAAAGCTGGAAGGGTGCGCGATGACCAAGAGCGTCGTCAAACCGGTCAAGGCTACCGTCGTCGACCAGCGTGCCGCTGATCTCGCAAAGATCGATGCCGAGATCGCGGGGCTCGGCCAGCAGGTCGCTGAGAAGAAGGCAGCCCTCGATGCCGACACGCGTCTTCATGCGCTCGACCAGGACGTCGATATGCAGAACCGTCTGGGCAGCGAGATAAGCACGCTTGCCGGCCTGATCGATCAGCTTCGCGACAAGAGGTTCAAGATCGAGATTGGCGAGGCGGAGACCATCGTTGCTCCCAAGTCAGCGGCGCCAATCGAACATCGAGCGTGGGATATCGACGAGAAGATCCTTCTCGGTGGCGAACCAGCTTATCCCAGTGTCGAAAGGGGGAATTCAGCCAACAAAGACGCTTTCTCGCGCGCCTACCTGGCTATCAAGGCCTACTGGGAAGCGCTGATAAAGGATCTTTTCCGTAAGGACGGCTACCATCCCGACGACCGTGTCACGTTTGACTTCGTGACGTCTATGCAGGGCGAGGTCATGGCAAACTTTCGCTGGTACTCGGCTCGCTGCAAGGCGCTCGAAGATCGCGTGAAGCAATTGGAAGAACGGCCATCAGTCGAATACCGCGGCTCGTGGAAGGCCGACGAGAAGTATAGGCGCGGCGATCTCATCTCTCATGCAGGCAGTGTCTGGCATTGCGAACTGGCAGGCTCCGGCATCGTGCCCGGCGAAGGCGCGATTGGATGGCGATTGGCAGTGAAGCGGGGCCGAGACGGAAAGGACGCGACGCGATGACCGACCACCAGACCATCGAGCAGATCGCAGCAGAGGCAGGCGTCCCGGCAAGCTCGCTTCGCCGGAAGGTGGTCGAAGCCATCGATGCGGCTGAGAGTGACATGTCGAAAGGCATGCCGTTGCTGATGGACGAGGACGAATTCAGCCGACTTCACGGCATCGCACACGCCGCGGCGCTTCAGGCAATCGGCGGCGCCAAAGAGCACCAAGTCGACGAGCTCGCATCCAAGGTGTTCAGGTTGCTCGCCGCCTCCGTCGGCCGCAGCAACGCGAGCCATGCCGACCGGCGCGACGCACTGCGCGTTGTTGGTAAAGGATGACCGACATGGGGGGGCGGTCTAGACCGAAAACCCGAAATGGGGGCGGAACCACTCCGGGTCTCATCCAGCCGTTTTTTTTGCTGGCGCAGCGAATTTCCGACCTTGCAGGGGCGAAGGTGTGAGGCGGTCTGATGGCTGACAAACCGCAGAATCCCGCCGTTTTGCCTGTGCCGAGATGGCTTTCTCGCGCCGAAAAAGCAGCCTTCAGGCGCATCTGCGAGCAAATATCTGCCGCCGGCAGGCCACTTTCGGCCGCGGATGTCGATCCGATCAGCGATCTGGTGAGCCTTCGCTCGAGGATCGCCGATACCAGGCGGATATACCGATACGCGGTCGACTCGCTGAAGCGAAATCCGGCTTGGCGAAGCGACCAGGCGCTAGCGCTCGCCACCTCCCGGCAACTCGACGCGCAGACCCTGAAGGCGCACAAAATGGCCGCCGCAATCGGGCTGGCAAGGGAGGAAATGCCATGACGAACGCTAGAGAATTGCTTGCTGCATCACACGCGAACATGACGCCCGGCGAGATCGCGGCCAACGCGCTCAAGCTGGCTGATTTTGTTGAGAGGATGGCCGAAGCGCTCGTGAAGAGCGACGCGCTGATCACCATCCTCGATAACAATCTTGGTCAGTTGATGGCGCAGATCCGCCATGCCCAAAATCTCAACGTGACAAGCAAGAAGTCGCAGTCGCGCGATCTCGTCGCCGAATTGGCGGCGCTGCCCTATGAGCGCCAGGCCAGCCGCGACGCTTTGATCGCCGAAATGTCCTCGGAACTCCAGTCGCTGATTAATCCACAGGTGGACAATGGCTGATTTAGAAATTCGCTCCCTCCGCGTTTCGGCGCAGATGGACGCCAGCCAGTACACGGCCGGCGCCGCGCAAAAGTCAGCCGCTGACAAGTCAATGGTTGCATCGGGCCAACAGGCTGCGCAGGCAATTGGGCAGGTGGGAACGGCTGCCACCGAGACGGTCACTAAAATAAGCCAGGCCGGCGATGTGATGTCCCGGCTTTCCCGGCAATTTGTCGACGGCTATGCGGCCGCACAGCGCGCCACGTCGGCGCAACTACAACTCGCCAATGGCATCGAGCGCGGCAAAATCTCAATGGAGCAGGCGCTGCCTATCCTTGAGGGTATCACCCGGAAATACGGTGTGATGGGCGATGCCGCCATCTTCATGGCTCGCGGGCAGACGGAAGCCGCGGCTGCCGTAACGAGATTGAACGCCAAGCTCGCCGAGCAGCGGAACCTCAATCCGAGCAATCAGAACCAGAACCAGGGCGGCCTTGCCCGCTTTGGTGCGCTGAACGCTGCATCCCAGTTCCAGGATATCGCCGTCACTGCGGCGATGGGCCAGAGCCCGTTCACGATCGCCTTGCAGCAGGGCACGCAGCTCGGCCAGGCGCTGCAGATGGAAATGGGCGATCAGGGAGCTAAGGGGCTGGTGAAGGGCTTGGCCGCCGCCTTCCAGAGCCTTTTGTCGCCGGTCAATCTTCTCGCGATCGGCCTTACCGGAATTGCCGCCGTCGCGATCGAGTTCGGCTCAAAACTCCTTCCGCAGATCAAGTCGCTTAAAGATGCGACTGACGACCAGCGCAAGGCCGTCAATGATCTGGCTGAGGCTTATGGCAATGCCGACCTGAAGGCCAATGATTTCTACCACAAGTCGATTATCGCTTCAGAGTCGGGCGCGCGGCGCAGCACAGCCGACCTCCAGAAATCAGCTACTGCTGAAGACCTTTCCGTTCAGCAGCAACTTGGGTCGCCGTTCACTGTCGGCCGCGGCCGCGAGACATTGTTCGGCGTGAAGCCGGAATTCAGCCAGTTCGGGGAAGCCATTAGCGTTCTCAACGGGCAGATCCGCGCTGGCCGTCCAGACTTCGATGCCTTCGAAAAATCTATCTCCGACGTGGTGGCGAACAACCCAGGCCTGCAGACCACGGCCGACAAAATTCTCGGCATTGTCGCCGCTGCAACCGCTGCTGCGGCCCAACTCCACAACACCAGCGGGGCAATCGACGATATTAACCGTCGAGCATTCCGCAATTTTGATCGCGAGCAGCAAGCCGGCCGCGACCAATCGGTGATGAGCCAGCGTTTCGGCGACGATCCCTTCGCGCAACAGCGCGAGCAGCAGCGGCAGAAGATCATCGCGCTCAAGGAAGCGCAGGACGAGCGTAACCGCTCGCTCGATCGCACGGTCGCTTTGGCGCAACTCGACGCGTCCCTGACCGGCAAGGCCACTCCGGAGGCGGCCGGCTTCGTCGAGCGATACGCCAACAAAATCAGAAAGCACCGCACATGAGCGCCTTTATCGCAGTGAAGCATCCGCACCGCGTCCAGTTGCTGACTGACGGCGCCCGCTATGACCGTGACCATGTGCTGACCGGCATCGTCAGCAAGGTATGGTCCTCGAGCATCTTGCCGATCGCGGTCACCGGTCGCGGCAATCTGAAGATTGTCGAGCACATCGCGCGAGAGATCATCGCCGAGGCCGAGGCGGATTCGGTCGACCATGCCATTGAGACCCACCTTCCCGAATACGTCGAGGACATCAAGGCTGCCGGCGTCAAAGACTGCGACCTGGCGATCGCCGTCTACTCCGAAACGGCAGGACCAAGCCTGTATTTCTTCGACACTGGCGGTGAGTTCGGAACCTTCAAGTTTCAGAGCCAAGACATCGTTTGGTGTGCAGCCGAGCTCACCGGAAAAGAGCTATATGACCTCGCCGGCGCGCGCTTCCTCGACGAGACTTACCTCGACGACAAGGGCGCGGATCTCATGGAGCTCATCCGCTCCAAGCCGACCCAGGGTCATTTCTCAGTCGGCGGTCATTGCCAGCTGACGACAGTGACGGCCGAAGGCGTCGAGACTGTCACGCTTCGCCGGTGGCCCCACGATAGGGTCGGAAGCCGCATCGATCCGACTGGCAAGCCGATGAATAGGCGTGAGCGCCGAGCAGCCCGGAGGGCCGCCTGATGGCCTTCATAGCCCCACTCGCCGGTGCCGCCGTCGGCGGCGGCCTTCTCGGCTCTATTGTCACGACTGCCGTCGGCGTCGGCATCAATCTCGCCATCGCCTATTTCTTCCCGCAGAAGATCAAGGGACCGCGCGCCGAAAGCCTCAAGGCGCAGACCTCGCAGTATGGCGATCAGCTCGCGCGCTGGCATGGTGCCATCCGCACCGCCGGCGCCGTGATCTG
>NZ_JARTVT010000035.1:0-69143 GCF_029625685.1 Mesorhizobium sp. WSM4976 | reverse complement strand
GACCCTCGCATAAGCCGATCTCGCATCAACCAAACGCGAAACGGCCTCACCGCTCCGGTTTTTCCGCAGCCTGTTAATGCGTTGTCGCCCAAAAGTGTGTCGCGGTTTCGTCATCAAACAAAAGACCTACAGAGGGTCACCAGACTCGGGTGACGCTCTGTAAGTGCTACTGGCCTCAACGATTTTCGCCCATGCCGGTTGACGCCGGCCGCCAAGGCATCGTCCTATGCCGGCCTGAAGTCATCGATCTGGACGGCAAACATGACACTGGCGACGGCGGCGCAAACCGCGACTTGGACCTATGTGGACGGCGACTGGTATGAGGGCAATGTCGCGATCCTGGGACCGCGCAGCCATGCCATGTGGCTCGGCACGAGCGTCTTCGATGGCGGCCGCTGGTTCGAAGGCGTGGCGCCCGACCTCGAGCTTCACTCCGCCCGCGTCAATGCATCGGCGTCGGCGCTTGGCCTGAAGCCGTCGATGACGACGGAAGAGATTGTCGGCCTGACCTGGGACGGCCTGAAGAAATTCGACGGCAAGACGGCGGTCTATATCAGGCCGATGTATTGGGCCGAGCATGGCGGCTATATGGGAGTGCCTGCCGATCCGGATTCGACCCGCTTCTGCCTCTGCCTGTACGAATCGCCGATGATTCCGCCGTCCGGCTTTTCGATCGGCGTCTCGCCGTTCCGGCGCCCGACCATCGAGACCATGCCGACCAATGCCAAGGCGGGCTGCCTCTATCCCAACAACGGCCGCGCCATCCTGGAGGCCAAGAATCGCGGCTTCGACAATGCGCTCGTGCTCGACATGCTGGGCAATGTCGCTGAGACCGGCACGTCCAACATCTTCCTGGTCAAGGACGGCCATGTGATGACGCCCACCCCGAACGGCACCTTCCTGGCGGGCATCACCCGCTCTCGCACCATCAACTTGCTTGGCGACTACGGCTTCAGGACCATCGAGAAGACGCTCTCGATTCGCGATTTTCTCGAGGCTGACGAAATCTTCTCGACCGGCAACCACTCCAAGGTCGTGCCGGTCACGCGCATCGAGAGCCGCGACCTGCAGCCCGGGCCCGTGGCCAAGAAGGCGCGCGAACTCTATTGGGACTGGGCGCATTCGACGTCCGCCGCTTGAGCCGCATGAGCGGCTCCCCGTTTCGCGAAAACGGCAAACCGCTCCATCTCCTTGTTTCCGCAATTCCGGGCGGAAAACCGTTTCACACTTTTCCCGGAATTGCTCTAAAAAGTCGCTCGGCGCTCCATTCCGGAGTTGCCCCGACCCATTCCAGACCTATCTTAGCTCGGTAATATCACCGGACTTTTTCCTCGAGGGAGTACCATCCATGGCTTTTGAGTTGCCCGCTTTGCCTTACGACTACGAGGCCCTGCAGCCTTACATGTCGAAGGAGACGCTGGAGTATCACCACGACAAGCACCATAAGGCCTATGTCGACAACGGCAACAAGCTGGCCGCCGAGGCCGGAATGGGCGACCTGTCGGTCGAAGAGGTCGTGAAGCAGTCCTTCGGCAAGAATGCCGGACTCTTCAACAACGCGGCCCAGCACTACAACCACATCCATTTCTGGAAATGGATGAAGAAGGGCGGCGGCGGCAACAAGCTGCCGGGCGCGCTGCAGAAGGCTTTCGATAGCGATCTCGGCGGCTACGACAAGTTCAAGGCGGATTTCATCGCCGCCGGTACCACCCAGTTCGGCTCGGGCTGGGCCTGGGTCTCGGTCAAGAACGGCAAGCTGGAAATCTCCAAGACTCCGAACGGCGAGAACCCGCTCGTCCATGGCGGCGTGCCGATCCTCGGCGTCGACGTCTGGGAGCACTCCTATTACATCGACTACCGTAACGCGCGGCCGAAATATCTCGAAGCCTTCGTCGACAGCCTGATCAACTGGGACCATGTCCTGGAGATGTACGAAAAGGCCCGCGCATGACCGCGAAAATCGACATCGATTTTCGGAAAGGATCATGCGCAGAATCAAAGCGTTACAGCGTCCTTTGCGCGCCGGAAGGTGCCCGGCGCTGTAAAGGCTGAGCGATTTTTGATGAAAAGCCCCGGCACGCCGGGGCTTTTCTTTTCGGGCAGGGGAAACGGCAAGCCCCAAAATCGTAACGACGAAAGGGAATAATCCCGCTGTGACGCCCGTTAACGTTCAGAGCAATTCCAGGAGAAGCGCGAAACGGTTTTCCGTCCGGAATTGCGCCAATAAGGAGATAGAGCATTTCACCATTTCACGGTGAAATGCCGTAGTCCCCCAATCTCTTCATCTACGGAGCCAATTGAATGAGAAAGCTTGTCCTCGCCATCTCTATGCTCGCCTTTGCCGGTTCGGCCGCCTTTGCCGATCCGATCCAGGAGCGCCGGGCCTTGATGAAGGAGCGCGGCCAGCTCGCCGGCCAGTTGGCCAAGGTGGTCAAGGGCGAGGAGGATTTCGACGCGGCCGCCGTGCTGACGACGCTGAAGGCCCTGCAGGCCAATGCCGAGAAGTTCGATGCCGAAAAGCTTTTCCCGGCCGGCTCCGACAAGGGCGACACCGCCGCCGCGCCGAAGATCTGGGAAGACATGGCCGGCTTCAAGGCCGCCGAGGACAAGTTCCTGGCCAACACCAAGGAAGCGGTCGCCTCGCCGCCGGGCGATGTCGATGGCCTGAAGGCGCAGCTCAACACCCTTGGCGGCGATTGCGGCGCCTGCCATCAGAGCTACAGGATCAAGAAGGGCTGATCGCCGGCGATGGCCTGGCTGAAGAAGCTCGTCGGCGCCGTCATCGTGCTTGGCGGCGCGGCGGCCGCCGCCGGCTGGGCGCTGTCGGCGCCGGTCAGGCTAGACGCCGGAGCCATCGCGCAGCTCGGCCCCGGCGACGCCGCCAGGGGCAAGCGGATCTTCTATGCAGGCGGCTGTGCCTCCTGCCATTCCAAGCCTGGCGCAGAGGGCGAGGCCCGGCTGCAGCTGGCCGGCGGACTGGAACTGAAGACGCCGTTCGGCACCTTCGTTCCGCCCAACATCTCGCAGGACCGGAAGGACGGCATCGGCGCCTGGAGCGAGACGGACTTCGCCAACGCCATGCTGAGAGGGGTTTCGCCTTCCGGCGAGCATTTCTATCCGGCCTTTCCCTATGCGTCCTACGCGCGCATGAAGCCGGCCGACATCGCCGATCTCTACGCTTTCATGAAGACGCTGCCGGCGGTCGCCGGCAAGGCGCCGGACCACAAGCTTTCCTTCCCCTTCACCATCCGCCGCGGCATCGGCATGTGGAAATGGCTCTATCTCAGCCCCGACCCGGTGATCGCGCTGCCCGACGGCACGCCCGACAAGGTGCTGGCCGGCCGCTACCTGGTCGAGGGACCTGGCCATTGCGGCGAATGTCACACGCCGCGCGATTTCGCCGGCGGCATCAAGAAGGGGGACTGGCTGGCAGGCGCCGTGGCCGCCGAAGGGTCGGGCATCGTGCCGAACATCACCCCCGAGGGGAAGAGCATCAAGAGCTGGTCGGAAGCTGACATCGCCAACTATCTCGAGACCGGCTTCACGCCCGATTTCGATTCCGTTGGCGGGGCCATGGTCGAGGTGCAAAAGAACATGGCTCAACTGACAGCCGACGACCGCGCAGCGATCGCCGCCTATCTGAAGGCGATCCCGCCGCGCCCCAACGGCTACCCGGCGCGCAAGCCGGCGAGTTGATCAGAGTAATTCCAGGAAAAATGTGCGGTGGTTTTCCGTCGGGAATTGCGTCGGGATAGTTACGGGTGGCGGTCGCCCAGGAAATCGAAGCCGTTTTCAAAGAAGTGGTTGTAGTCGCAGGTCAGTTCCTCGCCGGGCGCGATGTCGCGCAGCGCGTAGGTTTCCTCGGGTGAGGAGACGTCGCAGTTCGGCTCGTCGGCGTGGTTCATGTAACGGGCGTCATCCGCCTCGAAGACGATGTAGTTGGGATCGCGCCGGTCCGGATAGGAATAGCGATCGAGATAGGACTTCACCGGTCCGCTTTCGCCTTCATAGGTGTCGACGGGAATACGCCGGTCGAACCTTGGGTCGAGCTTCCAGATCAGCGTGCCCTTTGGAATGCGGTGTTTGGCGAAGACGCCGATGCCCTGGATGGGCGATTTGTCGAGATAGACGTCGACGAGCAGCATGAAGAACCTTGTGAATGAGCTGTCGGCGCGGCCCAAGGACCACGTCCAAAAAAGCAGAGCATTGCGTAACGCGCGGCCTTGTCAATTGCGAGTGGAAAATCAGGTCTTCCCGGTCACTTTCAGGGCATAGGCGTAAATGTAGGCGATCTCCTCCAGCCGCGAGAAGCGGCCCGACGCGCCGGCATGGCCGGATTCCATATTGATCTTGAACAGGACCGGGTTGCCGCCCCTCTTGCGTTCGCGCAGCCGCGCCACCCATTTCGCCGGCTCCCAGTAGGTGACCCGCGGATCGGTCAGGCCCGCCAGCGCAAGGATCGGCGGATAGTCGAGCGCCGCGACATTATCGTAGGGCGAATAGGCCGCGATCGTCTTGTAGTCGTCGGCGGACGCGATCGGGTTGCCCCATTCCGGCCATTCCGGCGGCGTCAGCGGCAGGCTGGCGTCGAGCATGGTGGTGAGCACGTCGACGAAGGGCACCTCGGCGACGATGCCGCCGAAGCTTTCCGGGGCCAAGTTGGCGATCACCCCCATCAGCATGCCGCCGGCGGAGCCGCCCTGCGCGACGATGCGGTCGTGCCGTGTGTAACGCTCGGCGACGAGATGGCGGGCGCAGGCGATGAAATCGGTGAAGGTGTTCATCTTCTTCGCCCGCTTGCCGTCCTCGTACCAGCCATAGCCCTTGTCCTTGCCGCCGCGCACATGCGCGATGGCATAGACGAAGCCGCGGTCCACCAGCGAAAGGCAGTTGGTATTGAAGGCTGAAGGCACCGCGATGCCGTAGGAGCCGTAGCCGTAAAGCAGGCATGGTGCCGAGCCGTCCAGCGGCGTGTCGCGATGGTAGAGCAGCGAGATGGGCACTAGCTCGCCATCGGCCGCGGGGGCCATCAGCCGGCGCGTGACATAGTGCTCGGGATCGTGGCCGGAGGGCACTTCCTGCGTCTTCAGGAGCACGCGCTCGCGGCTGCGCATATTGTAGTCGAACACCTGCGCCGGCGTCGTCATCGATGAATAGGTGAAGCGCATCGTCTCGGTGTCGTATTCGTAGGAGCCGGAGAGGCCGAGCGAGAAAGCCTCCTCGTCGAAGGTGATGAAATGCTCCTCGCCGCTGGCGCGCTCGCGCACGACGATCCGCGGCAGACCGTCCTTGCGCTCCAGCCTGACCATGTGATGCTTGAAACCAAGCACTGACAGGATCAGCCGTCCCGGCTCGTGCGGCACCAATTCATGCCAGTTGGCGCGCACCGGGTTGCCGACAGGCGCTGTCATGATCTTGAAGTCCTTGGCGCCATCGGCGTTGGTGAGGATGAAGAAGACGTCGCCGCCTTCTTCCAGGTCGTATTGCAGGCCGTTCTCCCGCACCGCCACCAGCTTCGGCTCGGCCGATGGATCATTGGCCGGCAGCAGCCGGGATTCCGAAGTCTCATGGTCGTTGATGCCGATCATGATCCAGTCATTGGCACGCGTGCCACTGACATCCATGAAGAAGCCCGGATCGGTTTCCTCATAGATTAGGCGGTCGTTCTCGGGCTTGTCGCCAAGTGCGTGGAAGAACACTTTCGATGGGCGATGGTTGTCGTCGAGGCGGGTGTAGAAGAAGCCGTCGTCACCGGCACTCCAAACCCCGCCGCCGCCCGTATCCGGAATCTGGTCTGCAAGGTCCTTGCCGCTCGCGAGATCGCGCACGCTTAGCGTGAAGAATTCCGAGCCCTTGTCATCGTACGCCCAGATCAGCTTCTTGTGGTCCGCGGAATGGTCGACGCCGCCGAGCCTGAAATAGGCCTTGCCCTCGGCCTCCGCGTCGCCGTCGAGCAGGATTTCTTCGCTGCCGCCGTCGCGCGAGGTGCGGAAATAGCGCGGCTGCTCGCCGCCCTGCCGGAAGGAAGAGCCATAGGCGTAGGGCCCGTCCTTCATCGGCACGCTCGAGTCGTCTTCCTTGATACGGCCCTTCATCTCGGCAAAGAGTTTGCCGCGCAAGTCGGTCGTGCCGGCCATCAGCGCGGCCTGATAGGCGTTTTCAGCCTCGAGATGGCCACGGATCCGGCCGTCGAGCAGGGAAGGATCCCGGAACACGGCCTGCCAGTTGTCGGCCCGCATCCAGGCATAGTCGTCGCTGCGGGTAATGCCGTGATGGGTGACGGAGACCGGATGTTTCTCAGGCGTCGGCGGGTTGGCGGTCGGGAATGCGGGAGTTCTGGTCATTACGTCTCGCTGGGAATTTGCTTGAATGATGAATGAACATGCCCCTCAGCGGCGGTTCAAGGGGCGCGGCTCAAGATGGTCAACAGAAGCCAAGTTGAAGGGGGAAAGATGAAATCCTGTGTGGCTATCGCAATATCCGTCGCCGTCCTCGCGGCGAGTCTGGCTTTTTCCAGCCCGTCTCATGCAACCGTCTTTGCCGCCTGGCAAGTGGCGGGCGTCCCGTTCGGCGACACGCTCAACGCGCGAAAGCATCCCTCCAACGCATCGCAAAAACAGGCCGCCTACCCGAACAGCGCCGTGCTGCAGATGACCGGCCGCTGCACCGGCGGCGTAAATCTGCTCGACATTTCCCGGCAGCCGCAATGGAAGCAGCGTCAGGCGATCCGCTATCGCTGGTGCGAGGTGTGGCACGACCCGGCGCAGAATGGCCATTTCGTCACCGGCTGGGTCTACGGCAAATACATCGCGCCATATTGACGGATCGCGTCGCCTCGCCTGTCGGTCCGGCCGGCAAGGAGTTCCCTGCGGTTCGTTGCGCCACAGGATTCACGGTGCTGGCGCAACAGGCGCCCAAGCATTGGTCAAGCATCGCGAGCCACGTGGAGCGGCGATCGGATGTCTAACAGATGGATGACGCAACGTCACGGCATGCTGGTCTGGCCAGAAGAATCTCACGAAGTTACACACCGCACGAATTTTTGAAGCTCAAACGGCAATATTTGATGAATATCGGCCAATATAATTCAATATGCGAATTGACTTACTTGCAATGCGGCGCCATTAAGATGACCTGACGCGAATCGCAGGGCGTTCCTGAATGAAATTCGCGCGATGCCCGATTCTGAAAAATGGGCGCAGTTTTAGAAAACTCTCGTTGGGGCCTGAGCATTATGGAAATCGTCGAAACACCTTCGAAAAACGGTGATGCGCTAATCGAGCTGACCGCCGATGTCGTCGCCGCCTATGTCAGCAACAACCCGGTGCCTGTTGGGGAACTGCCCAACCTTATCGCCGACGTCCATGCCGCGTTGGGCCGCGTTGGCGGCTCGCCGGAGCAGCCGTCGGCCGAGAAGCAGAAGCCGGCCGTCAATCCCAAGCGCTCTGTCCATGACGACTACATTGTCTGTCTCGAGGACGGAAAGAAGTTCAAGTCGCTGAAGCGGCACCTGATGACCCACTACAATCTCACGCCGGAAGAATACCGCGAGAAGTGGGGCCTGGACCCCAACTATCCGATGGTCGCCCCCAATTACGCGGCTGCCCGCTCGCAGCTCGCCAAGAAGATGGGGCTTGGCCGCAAGCGCAAGGGCCGCTGATCGGCTTAGTTCTCAGGCAAAGTTCGACGGCGCCGCAAAGGCGCCGTTTTGCTTTTCTGGATAGCGAAGACGATATGAGCTGGATCAGGCGGTCTGCTTCAACGCTGCTTCCGCGTCGCGTTTGATGCGCTTGACCATCGAACGCAGGCCATTGGCGCGCTGCGGCGACAGATGCTCGTCAAGCCCGAGCTCCTTCAGCGTCGCTTCGGCGTCGGTTCTCTGGATCTCGCTTGCCCGCCGGCCCGAGAACAATGCCAGCATGATGGCGACGAGGCCGCGTACGATATGGGCGTCGGAATCGCCCTGGAAGCTGATCACCGGATCGGCGCCCGCTCCCTGCTCGGTGGTGAGCCACACTTGGCTCACGCAGCCGGGCACCTTGTTCGCGGCGGTGCGGTCTTCCTCGGGGAAAGGTGGCAGGTTCTCGCCAAGCTCGATCACGTAGCGATAGCGGTCCTCCCACTCGTCGAGGAGGGAAAAGTCGTCGCGGATCGTCTGGATCGACGTGGTCATGGCCCGCATATAGTGGCGCGGCGCGGCCGCGTCACGTAAAAAGAAAGACGCCGCGGGCGTCGAGAGGTCGGACGGGCCCGCGGCGTAGCCAAGTGGCGGCTGAAGATTGTCTCAGTTCTTGGAAGTCAACAGCACTGGTATGTTGACCTTGGCGGGCAGTACGATGTCCTCGGCGACGCTGCCGGTGGTCATCTTGGCCGTGTCCGCAACCTTCGTCTCGGCCGCGCCTGCCTGCTCTGATTTGTCGTCGATCATGGCGGCGGCGATCTTGGCCGTTTCCTGGGCCCGGACTGTAATGGTGTACATGGCCGATTTGCCGGTTTCGCAGACATCTGGCTTGCGCTCGCAGAGCCCTGCAATGTCGCCCACCGCCTCGCGCGCCGCAAATAGCGCCTGGATCGGCCCGACGCTCTGCTGGCCGTTCTCGCCCGGGCCGACGCCGAGCGGCAGCGCCAGCAGCACCAGCGAAAACCAGAAAGCCATCCTGATCAGAAAGCCCATCTTACTTGCCTCTCGTGCGGGATGGATCGGTATCCATCCGTGACGGATCATGCATCCATCGGCATGACCTCTTTTATGGGCACGATAATGGCACGGTCACGCAAAGGACGGCTTGCATCGAAGCCGCGAATTTTCCTAAAATTTTAGACAAATTCGAAAGGATTGGTTTTGAAGCGGACTTGTGTCGAATCTCATTGACGGCATTAACTTTACAATAACCATATATCGAATTGTAATTACTCGATTTTATTCCAGATAGAAATTAGCCACGTCAGGTTTAGGTCCGTTTTGGCACAGGCCTCGCGGCTAACGCGCCGTTTACCATGGCGCCAACTCGGCGCGCTTTGCGGCGCCGGCATCACAATATTTGCCCTGGGGCGGTCGCCCGCTTCGCCAGCCTTATCCATTCCTTAAACGCTGGATGCGAGTTTCAAGCCGATTGACGAGTCACCTGCCAGGCAGGGTTTTTTAAGACCGGGTACGCGTGCGTTGAGTTCTATTTCAGCCAGATACGTTCAATTGCCTGGCGCGGTTGCCGCCGGCTGCGAACGCTTGGTTCACCCCACCGTGACGGGTGAGGCGGACCGCCTGCGCCAGCGTCGCTTCATCGGCGTCATGCTCGCCGCGCCCTTCCTTGCCGCGGGTGCCGCGGTGACACTGGTGACTTCGAGCCTCGGCGCGGCCGTCACCATAGCCGCCATTTTTGCCGCTTTCGGCCTGTGCTGGTTCGCCGCGCTTCTGGTCGCCGCCACCGGCCACATGGCGCTCGCCGGCCGCATGGCGGTCGCCTTGGGCAGCCTTGCCCTTGCCGGCGCGATAGCGGCGGCCGGGGGACTGGCCTCGCCGGTCGCGCTGCTTGGCCTCGCATTGCCGGTCGAAACCTGGTGGGTCTCCGGGTCGCGGCGCGCCGCGCTGTCGGGCGTGCTGGCGGCGGTTGCCGCGATCGTTCTCCAGCCCTTTGCCGACCAGATCCTGCCGCTCGGCGAAATCGCCGCCTGGCACTGGCTGCTGCCGCTGGCCTGGGCGCTGACATTGTTGCCGCGCGCCGCCGCCTTCGCCAATCCTGCCGGCCTGCGGCCGGCGGAGCCCGCCGGCGATCGTCTCGAGGATGTGATCGACGCCGTCGTGCTGCGCGCCGGGCGCCAGGGCGAAGTGCTCGACGCATCCGCCAAGGCGCGTTCGGTGCTGAAATTGGCGCCGGAGCTCCTGCTCGGCACCGGCCTGTTCGACCGCGTTCATCTGTCCGACCGCGTCGCCTATCTCACTGCCTTGGCCGACATGCGCGAGGGAGCCCCGAAGCGCCGGCTTGAGCTGCGCATCCGCTTGCCGCGCGAGGGGTCCTCCGCGGCCGATAACTTCCGTCCGTTCAGTCTCGACTTGCTGCGCGGCGAAGCCGACCCCGAGGTCTTCATGCTGGTCCTGCGCGAGAACGACGATGTGGCGGCGCTGCGCGAGGAGCTTGCGGAAGCCAGGGAGGCCGCCGCGGCCGCCGAAGTGGCCAAGGGCCGCTTCCTGGCCGTGGTCAGCCACGAGCTGCGCACGCCTCTCAACGCCATCATCGGCTTTTCCGACATGCTGCTGCATGAGATGTTTGGCGCCTTCAACGATCCGCGCCAGAAGGAATATGTCGGCCTGGTCAGGGAGTCCGGCCAGCACCTTCTGTCCGTCGTCACCTCGATCCTCGACGTCTCGCGCATCGAGGCGGGCGCTTATGCGACCGAACTGGAGACGTTCCGTTTCGTCGAGGCCGTCGACATGTGCCGCTCGATGATGCGGCCGCTGGCCGACGCCAAGGGCATCGTTCTTGCCACCCAGATCGCGCCGGATGCCGGTGAGATCAATGCCGACCGCCGCGCGGTCCAGCAGATCCTGATCAATCTTGCTTCGAACGCCGTCAAGTTCACGCCCGATGGCGGCAGCGTGGTGATCGGCGCCAAGCGCGTCGGCTCGCGCCTGCATTTCTGGGTGAGCGACACCGGCATCGGCATTGCCGAGGAGGATATGGCCAATCTCGGCAAGCCGTTCATGCAGATCCAGAACGACTACACGCGCCGTTTCGAGGGAACCGGGCTCGGCCTGTCGCTGGTCAAGGGTCTGGTGGCGCTGCACGAGGGCACGATGTCGATCGAGAGCGCACCGGGTGAGGGCACCACGGTTACAATCGGCCTGCCGGTGAGCGGCCCGAAGCGGCGTGCCGGTGCGCCTTCCGGCGTGCTGGCCATGCCGGCGCCGAAGCCGAAGGGGGATAGAGATGGGGAGGGGAATGGCTCGCTCCGCAAAACGGCCTAAGGTCGTCGAACCCGAACGCGGCGTGCTTGCCGAAGGCGCGGTCGCGGTCGGCCAGTTGATCGCAAGCAACCCGGTCCTGGTCGGCGGCTCGACCGCCTTCCTGGTGACGCTGTTCTATGTCTCGGCCAATGCGCTCTGGTATCAGCCCTTTCCGCACACCAGCGCCTTCTTTGCCACCCGCAGCATCGAGAATTTCCCCCATACCGTCTCGGACGAGCCGGAGACCACCATAAACATCGTGCGCCAGCCGCCGGCACAGCCGGTGGCCAAGCCGGATCCGATCGTCCAGCAGGTGCAGGGCATCCTGAAGGACCTCAATTTCTATGACGGCACGGTCGATGGCCTCACCGGACCGGCAACGCGCAAGGCAATCCAGGCCTATCAGCTGAAAGTCGGGCTGCCGGGCTCGGGCGAGATCGACGGCGCGCTGCTCGACCAGCTTGGCACCCGCCAGACGACGGCGGCGATTCCCCACCCGGTGCCGCGGCCGGCCGACGGCGCCCCTAACCCTTCCGCCGCCAAGCCGCCGGTGATCCCGGTTTCCGCCCCGGCCGATGGCGCCACGCAATCGCCCGATGCCCGCATCGTCAAGATCCAGGCGGGCCTGAAAGCTTTCGGCAACAACGACATGCAGCTCGATGGCAAGGTCGGCGCCCGCACCAAGGCCGCGATCAAGGAATTTCAGGCCTTGTTCGGCCTCCCGGAGACCGGCGAGCCGGACGAAGCGGTGTACGTCAAGATGCGCGAGATCGGCCTGACGAACTGAGCGCGGCAACGATCGTTTCGGTTCCTTCATTCTTGCGGTAAGGAACCGCACATGTAATCCGGAACGATCCCATGCGCGTAACCACCGATCTGTGGGTCTCGGCCCTTGTACGCCGCGTCTTCGGCGCCGGCGGCTTTGCCGCGGTGGTCAAGCGCGGCGCGACCGAAGCAGGCACCGTCTTCGTGCTGTCGCGCGGGCGGATGGGAGAGGTCGCTCTTTATGGGCCGGCGCCGCAGACGAGCTACGATTCAGCCAAGCCGGATGAGCGCTTCTTCACCTTGCTTGGTGCTGGTGAGGACGGCTCGGCGTTGGATGCGCGGCTGGAGCGGGAGAAGAAATTCGATCCCGACATCTGGGTGGTCGAGATCGAGGCGGGAGCCGTTCCGGTTGAGGAGCTTCTTTCGGTGAAGGCCGAATAAACCATATCAGGAGGCCTTGAGACCGGAACTCGCGTCGACGCTGTTCGATGTGTCGCGTCGCTCCGTGCTGACCGTGTCGACCGCTTTGTCGCGGATGGCCCGTGACAGCGTCTCGGCCTTCCAGGCGCGGACCTTGTCCAGCGCCGCCTCGCGGTGCAGCAGCCGGTAGCGGTCGAGGAAAAGCCGGATCGCCCGCGGATGCGGAAACTCGCCGGGATAGACCGCGACCGCGATGAGAAAGGCCCTGTCCTCGCTGAGGTCCAGGGCGCGCAGTGCCGCAAGCAGTGCGGCATAACCCGACTGCCCGGTTACCGAGCGGGCCGTCGCGAAGTCGATCTCCAGCGCATCGGCAAGCGCGGTCTGGAAGAAGGCCGCGTTGCCGGTCAGCGCCGTCTCGCGCAGCCTCACATAGGCCGGCTGTCCGAGGAAGCTGTTGACATCGGCAGCGTCGCCGGCCGGACGCATCATCGACCGCAGGCGGCGCCGTGCGTTCTCCGCCCCTTCGCCGGACGCGGCACGGTCGGCGTCCTCCTTGGCCACGGGTTCCGGTTTCGGCGTGAGCTTCGTGACCGTTTCCGGCGGGCGCGTCTTGACCAGCGTCGGTCTTTCCAGCGCGCGGATCAGGTCGGCGATCGTGGGGTTGAGCTCCTTGCGGCGCGCGATGGCGCGCGCATGCGGCAGCCCGTGCCGGCCGATCAGCGCGATGAGGTCGACGTCGCTCAGCGCGTTGGAGCGGGTGAGCAGGGGGGCCGCGATCTCGACCGGCTCCTCGGCCAGTCGCCGCACCAATGCGGTCGGCGCATATTCGCATTCGGAGAGGGCGGCGGCGACATAGCGGCGCGACTCGACCGAGACCTCATCGAACAGCGGCAGCGTCAGGTCCTCGAGCTGGGCGATCTCGCGGCGCGACGGGCGCGTGAGCGAGCAGAAGGCCGACACCGCGGCGCGGAACAGCCTTTCGGCCTTTCCCGCTTCGGTCCGGATAGCGATTTGCCTGAAATCCGAAGATGACACGGTGGATACGCCCGACACTCGACACACGCCCGAACCGCGCAATCCGGCCGGGCCGGTTTCGCAACTTCAGGAAAAACAAACATCAAATTAGCCGCGATCCGTTAGCGCTCCGTTAACCCTCTACGCCCCTTAATCAACTTTGGAGGCGTTGCGTTGTGCTCCGGTCAAGCCGAGAGGAATGCGCGAACCATGGGCATGGTCCTGTCTTTTGTGCCGCGAACGGCACCTGTAAATAGAGCAAGTCACGACACCGCTAGGGCGGCGGCGGTCATCATTTTCCCCGGCGTCCGTTATGAATTGCATCCGCAGGCCGATGCGGGCCGGTCCGGCGACAGCGGTTCCGACAAACCGGGCTCCCCGCCACCCGCCAATCCGCATCACTGAACGGGCTGGTCTTTCTCAGTAGTCCTGCAAATCGCAGCTGCTCTGCTTGAGAAAGCGCGACACGATCGGCTTCCAGCTCTCGTCCGGCACGAAGGCGCGGACGACGAAGATGCCTTCCTCTATCGGCGCCTCGACAAAGATCGCGCCTTGCAGATCCTGCGGAAGGTCGCGCCGCACGTCGATCATCTGCGCCGGCGTCAGCACCACCGTATCGAGCTTCTCGCCATTGGCGTTGTGGTCGTTGAAGGAATAGATGTTGTGGCCACCGCGGTCATAGACCGAGGCCGACCAGAACGGCACGTCGCCCGGCGCCTTGATCCGCACAATGCCGTCGGCAAGGTCGAAGCGGCAGGCGGCGGCATAAAACAGCGGATCGACCGATTTCACCACCGGCGCGCCGCCGGCTTCGGCGTCAAGCCGCGTCATCTTGTAGAGGTCGGATGCCATCGCCAGCCGCGACCAGGCACCGCGTTCAGAAAATTCCGGCACCAGGAACAGCACAACGATATGCACGATGCCGGCGCCGAGCAGGCCGAGGATGAGGGCATGCAGCAGCCTACGCATTGCAGCCCGCCTTCAATATGCGCGGCAGCGTCACGTCGGAGAGGCCGGTGCTCGAGGCGATCGGCGTGTCGTAGAAGGTCAGCACGAAATACATCTTGCCGGATCCGCCGGTGAGCAGCCAGTTGCCGGGGGCCGGGCGATTGCCGACCGAAATGACGACGGAATTGTCGGGCCGGCGCAGCACTTCGTAGGATTGCAGGGCCGCCTGCCTCTGCTTGCCGGTGTCGATCACGCCAAGCGATTGGTCGGCGGCGTAGAGCGTCCAGAAGCGGGCTGTGGGATAACCGCCTTCGATCGTGTAGGCGCATTCGCGTTTCAGCGGCTGGCCGGCGTCGTCGCGCTCGGCGACGAAGGCCAGCCCCTCGGCCCGGCCGAGCGCCAGCACGCCCTCGCGCGCCACGCGCGCCTTGGAATAGGGGTCTGCGGCTAAAGTCCCGAGTTCGGGGAAGGCCGTCCATGGGCCGATGCGGATCGCCCCGACGCCATCCTGCGCGTTGAGCGCATACCAGACGCTGTAGCCGCCAAGCCCGATGGCTATTGCAAGCGAAAGCAGCGTCAGGATGGCGTTCTTGAGCATGAGAGCCGCAAACAGAGGAGGTTGCCCGGGATATCGCGGCGTGGGGTGCCGTGGCAAGCCGGCTTCACGCGATGTGCCGCTAGATCAGGACGACGTTTCAGCGAAACGTCGTCCTGATCTATTTTCTTGTTGGAGCATGATCTTATCCGAAAACCGGTTCCCACTTTTCGCTATCGCGGTCCTTCGGTTCGGGACCATGTTCTAAAGCGCCGAAAGCGTTTCCGGCAGGGCCGGCGCATCGAGCACGGGCGCGGCCTGGAACGCCTTGGTCATGTCCCTCAGCGTCTGGGTGGTGCGGCTGGAAAGCACCGGCGGGCGTTCGGCCTCGGGCTCTGCCGCCGCGGCATCGGCTTCCTTCTTCGCCGCTGCCTCTGCCTTGGCCGCGACCTCCGGGTCGACGAACGGATGGTCGAGACCGGGGATAGGCTTCAGGTCGATGTTCTGGTGCGCATAGACCATCAGGCGCTGCCACACCATCGCCGGCAGCGACCCGCCGGTCATCTTGTTGGTTGCGGTGAAGTCGTCATTGCCCAGCCAGACGGCCGCCGTGTAATTGCCGGTGAAGCCGACGAACCAGGCATCGCGGTAGGACTGCGTGGTGCCGGTCTTGCCGGCGACGACGATGTTCGGGAGCTGGGCGCGCCGTGCCGTCCCGATGACCGGCACCGCCGCCAGCATGGTGTTCATGTATTTCAGAGCCTTTTCCGACAGCACGCGGTGTGGCGGCGGCGCGTCCTTGGCCCAGTCATAGACCACCTCGCCGGTGCGGGTCACGAGCTGGGTGATGCCGTGACGCGAGCCGACGAAACCGTTCTGGGCAAAGACGCTGTAGCCGGTCGCCTGGTCCATCACCGTCATGCCGGATGTGCCGAGCACCATGGTCTTGTGCGATTCCAGCGGCGATTCGACACCCATCGATTCCGCCATCGCCTTGATCGGAGCGATGCCGAGGTAGTCCTTGGCGAGCCGCACAGGCACCGTGTTGATCGACTTGGCGATCGCCGTGAGCAGCGTCACGTTGCCGGCCGATCCGCCGCTGTAATTGTGCGGCGACCAGTTGCCCCAGCTGATGGCGCCGCCCGAAACCACCGAATCCGGCGTGAAGCCATGCTCCATCGCGGTGGCATAGACATAGGGCTTGAAAGATGAGCCGGTCTGACGCAACGCCTTGGTGGCGCGGTTGAACTGGCTTGCGCCGTAGTCGCGGCCGCCGACGATGGCGCGCACTGCGCCATTGGTCTCGATCACCACCACCGCGCCTTCGGTGACGTTGTATTCCTTGCCGAACTGCCTCAGATGGAACTCGACCGACTCCTCGGCCGCCTTCTGAATGTTGGCGTCGAAGGTCGTGTGGGCGACCAGCGAATGCTGGCCGGGCTTGGCGATCTTCTTGACCTCGTCGAAGGCCCAGTCGAGGAAGTAGTCCGGGCTCTTCTGCTCGCCGCGGTCGACGACGTCGGCCGGATGCAGCCGCGCCTGCAGCACCTGGCCTTCGGTCATGAAGCCGGCGTCGACGAGGTTGGACAGCACCACATTGGCACGGGCGCGCGCCGCCGGCAGGTTGATGTGCGGGGCGTATTTGGTCGGCGCCTTGAACAGGCCGGCCAGCATTGCCGCCTCGGCAAGGCTCAGATCCTTGACGCTCTTGCCGAAATAGAAATCCGCCGCCGCCTCGATGCCGAACGTGCCGCCGCCCATATAGGCGCGATCCAGATAGAGCTGCAGGATCTCCTTCTTGGAGAGGTTCGCTTCCAGCCACAGCGACAGGAAGGCTTCCTTGATCTTGCGCTCGAGGGTGCGCTCGTTGGACAGGAACAGGTTCTTGGCGAGCTGCTGCGTGATGCTGGAGCCGCCCTGGACCACCGAATTGGCGCGCATATTCTCGAAGAGCGCGCGCGACAGGCCCAGCACATCGATGCCGTAATGGTCGAAGAAACGCCGGTCCTCGGTCGCCAGCACTGCCTTGATGACGATGTCCGGCATCTCGTCGACCGGCACGGAATCGCGCTGGATGATGCCGCGCTGGCCGATCTCGTTGCCGTAGCGGTCGAGGAAGGTGACAGCGAAGTCGCCCTGGTTGCGCCAGTCGCCGGTGGTGATGTCGAAGGCGGGCATGGCGAGCGCAAGAAGCACCACGAAGCCGCCGGCGCCCATGGTGAAGCCCTCGCTCAGCACCTCGATGATGGCGCGGCGCCAGCCATGCACACGGAACCGGCGGGAAAAGATAGTCGCCGCTTCCCAGAATTCGCGTGCCTTGAAACCGATCTCGTAGAGCGAAGTATCGAGCCACGCGTCCACGGCGAGCAGCGCCGAAGCGATCCGGCCTCTTCTCCTGCGTGGTTTAGAGGGATTGTCCATTCCAGAATTCCACCCCGGCACTTCCGCCCGAAACAGCCGTGGCAGTTCCGGGGCGCCCCCCTGCCAGACTAATCAACCATTTTAGCACCACTCACAAGGGCAGCGAAGCCACACCCAGGCATTGTTGAACGCCATGGTTGATCGCGCCCGGAGCATTCAAGGAAAAGTGTGTAGCGGTTTTCCGTCCGGAATTGCGTAAAGCAGACATTGCGATATCACCGCGCCGCGATGAAGCGCATGAAATGCGCCACATCCGCCTCGCTCGGCTCCAGTCCGGTGAAGGAGCGCAGATAGGCGGCGAGATGGCTGACGCGCGCCTCGACCGGTTCCTTGAGGTCGAGCACGTAGTAGCCGATCTGCATGTAGTAAAGGACGCGGGCGCGGATGAAGGCGTCTTCGCTCTCATAGCCGTGCCGGCGGTACATGTCGCGAATGGCAAGCAGTCGCTCCTCATCGGCCTTGTCGATCATGCGCCGCACGTCGTCCGAGCGCCTTGCCCATTCGCGGACGGCGAAATCGAGCCTGGGATCGAACAGGCGCTCGTCGGCCCAGCATTCGAACACGTTCATGACACCCATGATGATGGTGTCGGCCGGCCGGCGCGCCCGATCGACGATCGCCGTGGTGTTTGTCTCGTGCCAATGCTTGAGGAGTTGGTCGAGCAGATCCTGCCGGCTTTCGAAATACCAGTAGAAGCTCGAACGCGAGACGCCGAGCTTCTGTCCCAGCGTCAGCACGCGCACGCTCTCGATACCGTCGGAAATCAGCGTCTGCAGCGCGAGATTGATCCAGTCCGCGCGGGTCACTTTGATATTGCCGAGCGTCGGCTCGTCCTGCGGGGCGGTTATGGTCATGAACCAACAAGTGGCACGGCGCGGAGCAGCGTGCAAGCTCTAGACAGAAGTGTCTAGACACATGTGTACGGGACGTATATCTTGAGAGCCTCCAACGAGAGGGAGAGGCTCGTGAAGTCGCATTACCGGGCGGTGGTCATCGGGGGAGGCGTGGTCGGCGCCTCGGTGCTCTATCACTTGACGCGTTTTGGCTGGAGCGATGTGGCGCTGATCGAGCGCGCCGAGCTGACGGCGGGCTCGACCTGGCATGCGGCGGCCGGGTTCCACGCGCTCAACGCCGATCCCAATGTCGCGGCGCTGCAGGACTACACGATCAAGCTCTACCGGGAGATCGAGGCCGAATCCGGCCAGAATGCCGGCCTGCACATGACCGGCGGCGTCAACATGGCGAGCGATCCGCAGCGCTGGGAGTGGCTGAAGTCGGCCTGGGCGGTGTTCCAGTCCGTCGGTATCGAGACGGCCCGCCTGGTGACGCCTGACGAGATCAAGGAGATCTGCCCGATCGTCGATGTCAGCGGCGTGCTGGGCGGTCTCTATGATTCCAACGAAGGCCATCTCGACCCTTATGGCACCACGCATGCCTATGCCGGCGCCGCCAGAAAGCGTGGCGCGGATGTCATCCTGCGCAACCGCGTCGTCGAGTTGAAGCAACGCGCCGACGGCGGCTGGGACGTCGTCACCGAGAAGGGCACGATCGTCGCCGAGCATATCGTCAATGCCGGCGGCCTCTGGGCCAAGCAGGTCGGGCTGATGGCCGGCGTCGACCTGCCGGTGACGCCGATGGAGCACCATTATCTCGTTACCGAGGACATTCCGGAGGTCGCTGCCCTCGACAAGGAGCTTGGCCTTGCCGTCGATCTCGACGGCTTCTCCTATCTTCGCCAGGAGCGCAGGGGCGTGCTGCTCGGCGTCTATGAGCAGAACCCGAAACACTGGAACATGGACGGCGCGCCCTGGGATTACGGCATTCAGCTGATCCCCGAGGATATCGATCGCATCAGCCCCGAGCTTGCCAAGGCCTATGAACGCTTTCCCTGCCTGGCCAAGGCCGGCATCCGCAAATGGGTGAACGGCGCCTTCACCTTCACGCCCGACGGCAATCCGCTGGTCGGCCCGCTGCGGGGCTTGAAGAACTACTGGGTCGCCTGCGGTGTGATGGCCGGCTTCAGCCAGGGCGGCGGCGTCGGCAAGTCGCTGGCCGAATGGATGATCCATGGCGAGCCGGAAGCCGACATCTTCGGCATGGACATCGCCCGCTATGGCGCCTTCGCCGCCAACCGCGAGTATCTCAGGCAAACGACGCGCCAGTTCTATGCCCGCCGCTTCGTCATGACCTTCCCCAACGAGCGCCTGCCTGCCGGCCGGCCCTTGAAGCGGCCCGGCGCCTACGACGGAATGAGCGCCGCCGGCGCCGAATGGACGGCGTCGTGGGGCTTGGAGATACCGGCCTATTTTGCGCCGATGGGATTCCGTGAGGAGACGACGCTGAAGCGCTCCAACGCCTTCGACATCGTCGGCGACGAGGTGCTGCAGGTTCGCCGCGCCGCCGGCCTCGTCGATACCACGGCCTTCTCGCGCTATGCCGTATCCGGCCCGGGCGCCGAGGCCTGGCTCGACAAGCTGCTCGCCTGCCGGCTGCCGAAGCCCTGCCGCGCCAAGCTGGCGCCGATGCTTGGGCCCAACGGCAGGCTGAAGGGCGATCTCACCGTGCTCAACTGGGGCGGCGGCGAACACTGGATCATGGGTTCCTATTACCTGCGTGAATTTCATATGCGCTGGTTCGAGGTGCATCTGACGGATGGCGTTAAGGTCACCGACATTTCCGATGCCACATCCGGTTTCCTGGTCACTGGACCGAACGCACGAAAAATTCTCGAACGCACCACGCATCAGGACGTTTCCGCCGAAGCGATGCCCTTCATGGCTTGCGGCGTGTTCGACATCGGCATGGTGCGTGCCTGGGTGGCACGGCTGTCCATCGCCGGCGAGCTCGGCTTCGAGATCAATTGCGCGGCCACCCTGCATTCGACGCTGCGCGAGACGCTGCTTGCCGCCGGCGAAGACCTCGGCCTTGCCGAGATCGGCTATTACGCGCTGAATTCGCTCAGGCTCGAAAAGAGTTTCGGCATCTGGTCGCGCGAATTCACGCAAGGCTACACACCCGGCCAGACCGGCCTCGACCGCTTCATCGCTTTCGACAAGGGCGAATTCATCGGCCGCGACGCGGCGCTGAAAGAGCGCGAGGCCGGTGTCTCGCGGCGCATCGTGACGCTGGAGGTGGATGCCGTGGACGCCGATGCCAGCGGCTTCGAACCGGTCTGGCATCAAGGCCGCCGCGTCGGCTTCGTGACCTCCGGCGGCTACGGCTACTCGATCGGCAAGAGCGTCGCCCTGGCGTTGCTCGATGACGATTTCACCGGGGAGGGCACCGAGCTTTCCGTCCACATTGTCGGGGTCGAACGGCCGGCGCGCGTCGTCGCGGCCTCGCCCTACGACCCTGAAGGCAAGGCGATGCGGCAATGAGGAGGAACCGCCATGATTGACGAGGCCGCACGTGATCTCAGGCGCGAGCGCCGCCGGGGACGCACCGGCGAGGCGGGTAGCGAGTCGAGCCGGCACCCGAACTACCGGTCGCTGAAGAATCCCTTCCTGCCGCAGCCGATCTTTTCCGACGACCAGGTCGCCGCCATCCACGCTACCGCCCTTCGCGTGCTGGAGGAGCTCGGCATCAAGGTGCTGCTGCCCGAGGCCCGCGCGGTCTACGCCAAGGCCGGCGCCTTGGTCGACGAAGACGGCCAGATGGTCAGGATCGGCCGAGACATGGTCGAGGCAGCACTTGCCTCGGTGCCGCGCTCCATTCCGGCACTTGGCGGCCACCGCTCGCGCGACCTGACGCTCGAACTCGGCTCGATGGCCTTTCTGGCCGGCTCCGGCGCCCCCAATGTCACCGATCTCGAGCGCGGCCGCCGGCCGGGCACGCTCGCCGCCTTCGAGGAGTTCGTCAAGCTGATCCAGCATTTCGACGTGCTGCACATGCTTGGCCCCTGCGTCGAGCCGCAGGACATCGACAACCGCTTCCGTCACTATGCGGTCAACCGGGCGCAACTGACGCTGTCGGATAAGTTTCCCTTCATCTTCGCGCGCGGCACGCCGCAGGTAGAGGACGGTTTCGAGATGATCCGCCTCGCGCGCGGCCTTTCACAGGACGAGTTCCGCGCCGGCGCTCATTGCTACACCGTCATCAACACCAACTCGCCGCGCCAGTTGGATATCCCGATGGCGCAAGGCATCATCGACTTCGCCAAGGCCGGCCAGGTCCTGGTCATCACGCCCTTCTGCCTGGCCGGCGCGATGGCGCCGATCACAGTTGCCGGCGCGCTGACCTTGCAGCATGCCGAGGCGCTGGCGGGCCTGACGCTCGCCCAGATCGTGCGGCCCGGCGCGCCGGTGGTCTATGGCTCCTTCTCATCCAATGTCGATATGAAGTCGGGCGCCCCGGCCTTCGGCACGCCGGAACATATCAAGGCGACGCTTGGCGCGGGGCAACTCGCCCGCTACACCGGCCTGCCATGGCGCTCCGGCGGCGGCAGCGCCGCCAATATCTCCGACGCGCAGGCCGCACACGAGACGCAGTTCGCGCTATGGGGCTCGGTGCTGGCCGGCGCCACCATGTGCATCCACGCCGCCGGTTGGCTGGAAGGCGGCCTCAGCGTCTCCCTGGAAAAGCTGATCACCGACGTCGAGGCGCTGCAGACGGTCGCGGAGCTTTGCGCCACCACGCCTGGCGACGAGGATGCCATCGGCTTCGAGGCCATCGCCGAGGTGCAGCCCGGCGGACATTTCTTCTCGGCGGCCCACACCATGACGCGCTACCGCACCGCCTTCTATGAGCCGCTGGTCGCCGATTGGTCGAATTTCGGCAACTGGACGCAATCCGGTTCGAAGACGGCGACCGAGCGCGCCACCGGCATCTGGAAGCGCATTCTTTCCGACTTCCAGCCACCGGCCTCCGTTGCGGCCACGACGGGCGTGCTCGACGAGTTCATTGCTCGGCGCACCGAAGAAGGCGGCGCCGCGCCGGTCTCCTGATTTGACGAAAACGTAATAAATTCGAGACCTTCCCCATTCACGTTATAGTCAAACCGATTCGCGATCTGGCATCGGATCGCGAGCGCGGCTACGTTGCCGGGCAGCGTGAGGAGATAATGTATTGGCGATGGACGGTAGATGACGGCGCCTGGCAATTTGATGCAGGCCTTGTTCCTGAGGCTGAAGACCGATGCGTCGCTGTCGGCGCTGCTTGGCGGCGCCGGCCTGCTCGAGCAGGCGAGCGACAAAGCGGCCTTTCCGAACGTGACTTACGGCCGCACCAGCGCCTTCGACCTCGAGACCGGCGCCGACAATGACAACGACCAACTGGTCACCTTGCATATCTGGTCGAAAGCCCAGGGCGAGGCCGAGACACGCCGTATCATGGACAGCATCAGGGCGCGGCTCGATGGCGCGGCATTCTCGATCGGTTCGCGCGGCCAGACGCGCCTGTCGCTGGAATTCGCCGAGGCCCGCTATGACGAGGATCTGGCCGTTCATCATGGATTGCTGCGCTTCCGCGCGCTGACGCAGGAAGCTGCCTCACAGACTGCGCCGACGCATGTCGCCCAGGAGTAAACTGGCTCCGGAATATACATCAAAACAACGGCTTAAGCGCGCCGTTTGAATCTGTTTCGCGCGAAGTGCTCTACAGCTGCGCCTGGATGGCGGCCTTGTCGATGACCGACCAGACCTCGCGAATCCGCCCGTCATGAAACTCGTAAAAGACGTTCTCGGCAAAGGAAACGCGCTTGCCGTGGACGGGCAGGCCGAACAGCACGCCCTTGGGCCGGCAGTCGAAATGGAGACGCGCCGCCACGCGCGGCGGCTCCGAGATCAGAAGCTCGATGTTGAAGCGCAGGTCGGGAATGGCCTCGAAATCGCCTTCCAGCATGCGGCGGTAACCCGAAAGCCCAATCGTTTCGCCATTATACTGGACCTCCTCGCCGACGAAGCGGCCGAGATTGTCCCAACCCTGCTCGTTCAGGCAGGCGATGTAGCCCCGATAGAGACCAGCAATATCCTCGCGCGTCATCGCTTCCTCCATGGCCGTCCGGCGTTTCTACACTAGCTAGCGCAGTGCGCGGTGAAGGCAGGCCAAAAAGCGTAGCGGATCAAGTGCTTTTCCGGCTATGAATTGAGCCTTGGCGCCGCCACGCGCGCAGGGGGAATGGCGGGCATGATTTTCGATCGTTCACCGTTCATTTCACGTTCAGCCCATATGCGTTAGAACCGTGATCATGAAAAACCTTGGCTCGCATCTCCGCAAAGCAGTGCTGGCGCTTGCCGCGGCCGGGCTTCTTGCGTCGCAGGCGATCGCCCTGCCGATCATTGAGCCGTCGGCCGATCAGCCGGTGGTGCTCGCCGCCAGCGACTGCTACGCCATAGGCCAGCAGGTCGCCGCGCAAAACGGAGGGACGCTGGCCAAGGCATCTCAGGCGACGCGGGGCGGCCAGCAGGTCTGCGTCATCGTCGTGCTTGTCCCCGGCAAGGACGGCCAGCGGCCGCGGCGCTCGGAAATCGTTGTGCCGATGGGCTGACCTCACTCGTTTCCCAGGCCAGCGGAATCGGCCTATACGTTTACCCAGCAACAGGCTTCAATCCATGCGCGTGCTCGTCGTCGAGGATGACAAGGATCTCAACCGGCAACTGGCAGAGGCGCTGGTCGATGCCGGCTATGTTGTCGACCGGGCCTATGACGGCGAGGAGGGGCATTTCCTCGGCGACACCGAGCCTTACGATGCCGTGGTCCTCGACATCGGCCTGCCGCAGATGGACGGCATCAGCGTCGTGGAGCGCTGGCGTCGCGGCGGGCGCAAGATGCCGGTGCTTATCCTGACAGCGCGCGACCGCTGGAGCGACAAGGTGGCCGGCATCGACGCCGGCGCCGACGATTATGTCACCAAGCCTTTCCACATCGAGGAGGTGCTGGCGCGGGTGCGGGCCCTGATCCGCCGCGCGGCCGGTCATGCATCATCGGAGCTCACCTGCGGGCCGCTGCGCCTGGACACCAAGGCGTCCAAGGCCGATGTCAATGGCGTGCCGCTGAAGCTAACCTCGCATGAGTTCCGGCTGCTCGCCTATCTGATGCATCATATGGGGGAGGTGGTGTCGCGCACGGAGCTGGTCGAGCATCTCTACGACCAGGACTTCGACCGCGATTCCAACACCATCGAGGTGTTTGTCGGCAGGCTTCGCAAGAAGATGGGCATCGATATGATCGAAACCGTGCGTGGCATGGGCTATCGCATGCGAGAGCCGGAGGCGTGACGCGGAACCGCTGAAGCCAGCGATGGGAACGTGGATTTCAAGGCTGCGGCTGTGGCCGCGCTCGCTGACCTTCCGCGTCATCGCTTTCTCGACCATCTGGGCGATCCTGACGCTGGTCGTCATCTTCACCCTCATCACCACGCTTTACCGCCAGGCCAGCGAGCGCGGTTTCGAAAGCCTGCTTTCGGCGCATCTGTTCAACCTGATCGGCTCTGTCGGCATTTCCGACAATGGCGCGCTGACCGGCTCGCCGGATCTTGGCGATTTGCGCTTTTCCGAGCCGAATTCCGGCTGGTATTGGTCGGTGGAGCCGGCCTCCGAAGGCGTGCATGGCGAAATCCATTCCTCCTCGATGACGACGTCGCTCCTCTCGCCAAGCGTCGCGGAAGTGCCCTTCAACGCGAACTTCCAGCGTAGCTACTCGATGGAAGGCATAAAGGGCGAGCAGCTCGAAGTGTTCGAGAGCGAGTTCGTTCTGGACGCCAAGAACCGTGCCGCCCGCTTCCGCGTCATGGGCAATCACAGCGAGCTCGAGCAGGAGATCGCCAGCTTCCAGCGCCGCCTGCTCACCTATCTCTCGCTGTTCGGCGTCGGCATGATCGCCATCAACGCCATCGCCATCCTGTTGGGTCTCCAGCCTTTGCGCAGGGTCCGCAACGCGCTCGCCATGGTGCGCGAAGGCGCGGCGCAAAGGCTCGACGGCAGCTTCCCTGCCGAGATTGAGCCGCTGGCCAACGAGACCAACGCGCTGATCGAGAACAACCGGCGCATCGTCGAGCGCTCGCGTACCCAGGTCGGCAACCTCGCCCATTCGCTGAAGACGCCTTTAGCCGTGCTGATCAACGAGGGCCGCGCGCTCGGCGGCGCCAAGGGCCAGCTGATCGCCGACCAGGCGGCTTCCATGCAGAAGCAGGTCGATCATTACCTGCAGCGCGCGCGCGTCGCCGCGCAGCGTGACAGCGTCGTCTTCCGCACGCCGGTCTCGCCGCTGGTCGAGCGTATGGTGCGCGTGCTGCGGAAACTCAACCCGCAAACGCGGCTGACGCTGTCGCTGCCGTCGGCGGAGATTGTCTTTGCGGGCGAGCGCGAGGACCTCGAGGAACTGCTGGGCAATCTGCTCGACAACGCGATGAAATGGGCCAAGAGCGCCGTCGCTGTGACGATCGCCACTATTTCGGGAAGCGGCAACCTGTTTGAAATCGTTATAGAGGATGACGGCCCGGGCATTCCCGAGGACAGCGCGCGAGAGGTCTTGAAGCGTGGCAAGAGACTGGACGAGACGAAGCCGGGAACCGGGCTTGGCCTTGCCATTGTCGCCGACCTCGTCAACGAGTATGGAGGCTCGCTGGCGCTGGAACGGTCCGGCTTGGGCGGCTTGAGGGCGGTGGTGAGATTGCGGAGCCTTCAATGATATTTGTTGTCGATTTGCGAGCAGTGGGTGACGGCCAAATTTCCGACAAATATCAACACTATGGCCGGGCTGCTTCCCTGATGGCGCGGCCGCCTATCCATCTCTGTCAAGAAGTCCATTTCGCTCAAGAAGCTCATCCCGCTCAAGAGAACCGGTTGTTGGCATGAAGATCCGCGTCGCGCTCGTTTCCGCCCTGCTCGCCGTTTCCGGCTGCACGACACTCAGCAGGGGCGGTCCAACCTCTCCGGTCACGCCTGTTTCGACGCCGCCCTCCGGCGGCAAGGTGTCGACCAGCATCGTCTCGGCGATGAATGGCGGGCTTATCGGCGGATCGATCGGCTCGGGCCTGAGCGATGCCGAAAAGCGCAAGGGGCTGGAGGCGGAGTACAAGGCGCTGGAGTACAACACCAGCGGCCAGAAGGTGACATGGAAGGGCGACAACGCCTCCCATTATGGCGAGGTGGTCGCGGCTCAGCCTTATCGGGTCGGCTCCCAGGATTGCCGCCAGTACACTCACACCGTCTTCACCGGCGGCGCGGGCGTCACCGCGCGCGGCACCGCCTGCCGCAACGCCGACGGCAGCTGGACGCCGCTGACCTAGCGCATTCCAGGAAAAGTGTGAGTGGTTTTCCGTCCGGAATTGCGCCAAAACAAGGCGGTAAGCGCTATTTCCGCGAAGCTGAAGCACGCCGGAAGGATACCGGGCCAGCCCATTATTCGGTCTGGTTGACGTCGATCAAGGTGAGGCGGTTGATCCCCCGTCAAAGCGTCGCAGTATGCTTATGTTGGCAGGGCAAGGCTCTGCCTTTATTGGAAGAGCCATGCTGTTTTGGGTCATAGCCGCAATCCTCACGCTGGGCGCCAGCCTGGCGGTGCTTTTGCCGCTTACCGGCGGCGTGAAAGGCGCGTCGCCAGCCGGCGATCATGACCTGGAAGTCTATCGCGACCAGCTTTCCGAGCTCGATCGCGACGTGGCGCGCGGCCTGATCCAGCCGGGCGAGGCCGAGGAGGCGCGCGCCGAGATCGGCCGCCGCATCCTGCGTCTCGGTGCGGCCGACCGGCCGGGCTCCGCCAATCCAGGCTCCTCCCGCGGCATCAAATTGGTCGCCAGCTTGGCCGTGCTTGCTGTTCCGCTGCTGAGCTGGGGGCTATATGGCATGCTCGGCTCTCCCGAGCTGCCTTCACAGCCTCTGGCCGAGCGTCTCGCCAAGAATCCCGCCGATTCCTCGGTCGACGAGCTGGTCGCACGCGCCGAAGCGCATCTTGCCGCCAATCCGTCGGACGGCAAGGGCTGGGACGTGCTGGCGCCGATCTATCTTCGCCTGCAGCGCTTTCCCGACGCGATTAGCGCCTACCGCAACGCCATCCGCCTCGACGGCGACAGCGCCGTGCGCCAGTCGGGCCTCGGCGAGGCGATCGCAAGTGCTGCCGGCGGCATCGTTTCGGCGGACGCTCAAAAGGCCTTCGAAGCGGCCCTGAAGCTCGATCCGGCCAACGCCAAGGCGAATTTCTACTTGGGCGTAGGCCTTGCCCAGGAAGGCAGGAAGGACGAGGCTGTCGCCGCTTGGCAAAAGATGCTCGGGCAGCTTCCGCCGGATTCGCCCTGGCGCAGCGCAATCCAGCAGGCGCTTGCCGAGGCTGGCCAGCCGGCGGTCAGTGCGGCCGCGCCGGCAAGCGGGCCGGATGCCCAGCAGATGGAAGCCGCGCAGCAGATGTCGCCGCAGGACCGGCAGGCGATGATCGAAACCATGGTCGCGGGCCTAGCCGACAAATTGAAGCAGAATCCCCGTGACGAGGAAGGATGGATGCGCCTCATTCGTTCCTATGCCGTGCTCGGCAAGCCCGATCAGGCGCGCGAGGCGCTCGGCCGCGCTGTCGCCGCCTTCGGCGCCGACAGCGAGCAGGCCAAGAAGTTCACCGCCTTCGCCGCTTCCCTCGGCGTGACGGCGACGGAGTAAGAGATGACGCGCAAGCAGAAGCGATTGTCGGTAATCGTGGCGGGGCTGGCCTTCCTCGCCGCGGCCGCCGGACTCACCTTCTACGCGCTCGGCCAGAAGGCCTCCTATTTCTACATGCCGGCAGAGCTGGCGACGGCAAGCGTCCAGCCTGGACAGCGCATCCGCCTTGGCGGCCTCGTCGAGAGCGGCACCGTCGTGCGCGGTAGTGGGGCAACCGTGGCCTTCTCGGTTACCGACACGCAGAAATCGATCAAGGTGACCTACACCGGCATCCTGCCCGATCTCTTCCGCGAGGGGCAGGGCGTCATAACCGAGGGCGCTTTCGGTTCGGATGGGGTTTTCGTCGCCGACAGCGTCTTGGCCAAGCATGACGAGCGCTATATGCCGAAGGAAGTCGCCGACGGCCTGAAGGCCAAGGGCGTCTGGGTGGAAAGCAAGAGCCAATAATGGTTGAGACCGGACATTTCGCCCTCGTGCTCGCCTTCGCGCTGTCACTGGTGCAGATGCTGGTGCCGCTGGTCGGCGCCCGCACCGGCAACCAGCGGCTGATGGCGGTAGGCGGCCCGGTGACCGTCACCGGCTTCGCGCTGACCGCGCTGTCCTTCACGGCCCTTGCGAGCGCCTATGCCGGCTCGGACTTCTCGGTGGCGAACGTGTGGGAGAATTCCCATTCGCTGCAGCCGATGATCTACAAGATCACCGGCACCTGGGGAAACCACGAAGGCTCGATGCTGCTGTGGGTGCTGATACTGACCTTCTTCGGGGCGCTCGTCGCCGTCTTCGGCAACAATCTGCCAGCGACGCTCAAGGCCAATGTGCTGGCCGTGCAAGGCATGATCGGCGCGGCCTTCTTCCTGTTCATCCTGACCACCTCCAACCCGTTCATCCGCCTCAATCCGGCGCCGGTCGAGGGGCGCGACCTCAACCCGGTCCTGCAGGACCTCGGCCTCGCCATCCATCCGCCGCTGCTCTATCTCGGCTATGTCGGCTTCTCGGTCTGCTTTTCCTTCTCGGTCGCGGCGCTGATCGAGGGCCGCATCGACGCCTCCTGGGCGCGCTGGGTGCGGCCGTGGACGCTGGTCGCTTGGATGTTCCTCACCGGCGGGATCGCCATGGGCTCCTACTGGGCCTATTACGAGCTCGGATGGGGCGGCTTCTGGTTCTGGGATCCGGTCGAGAACGCCTCCTTCATGCCCTGGCTTGCCGGCACAGCGCTGCTCCATTCGGCCATCGTCATGGAGAAGCGCTCGGCGCTGAAGATCTGGACGCTGCTGCTTGCCATTCTCACCTTCTCACTGTCGCTGCTCGGCACTTTCCTGGTGCGTTCGGGCGTGCTGACCTCCGTGCACGCCTTCGCCACCGACCCGGCGCGCGGCGTCTTCATCCTGTGCATCCTGACGCTGTTCATCGGTGGCTCGTTGGCGCTGTTTGCGCTGCGCGCATCCAGCCTGACCGCCGGCGGTCTGTTCCATCCGATCTCGCGCGAGGGCGCGCTGGTCCTCAACAATCTCTTTCTCACCACCGCCGCCGCGACGGTGCTGGTCGGCACGCTTTACCCGCTGGCGCTCGAGGCGCTCACCGGCGGCAAGATCTCGGTCGGCGCGCCATTCTTCGATCTCACCTTCGGCCCGCTGATGGTGCCGCTGCTGGTGATCGTGCCGTTCGGCCCGCTGCTCGCCTGGAAGCGCGGTGACGTGATTGCCGCCTCGCAGCGCCTGGTCGCGGCCTTCGCCCTGGCGCTCGCCGCGATGTTGGTCACCGGCCTCTTCATCGACGGCGCCTCGGTTTTCGCAGCGCTCGGCGTCGGCCTCGCTGTCTGGCTCGTCGCCGGCGCGCTGACCGACCTTGCCGTCAAATCCGGCGCCGGCTCGGTGGCGCCGGCGGTCATGCTTCGCCGTTTCGCTGGCCTGCCGCGCTCGGTCTTCGGCACGGCACTGGCCCATCTCGGCCTTGGGCTGACCTTGCTCGGCATTGTCGGCACGCTCTGCTTCGGCACCGAGAAGATCCTCACCATGCGGCCCGGTGAGACGGTGGACCTCTCCGGCCACACGCTGCGCTTCGAAGGGCTTTTTCCTCAGAAAGGTCCGAACTTCACCGAGGATCGCGCCCGCTTCCTGCTGATCGGCGCAGACGGAAATACCAACGGCGAGATATCTTCGGCAAAACGCTTCTTTCAGGCCCGGCAGATGGCAACGACCGAGTCCGGCATCAGGACCCTCGGTTTGAGCCAGCTCTATCTGTCGCTCGGTGACGAGGGTAATGACGGCTCCGTCGTCGTGCGCCTCTGGTGGAAACCGCTGGTGACGCTGATCTGGGGCGGCGGGCTGGTGATGATGGCGGGCGCGGCCATGTCGCTGGCCGACCGCCGCTTGCGTGTCGGCGCACCCGCGAGGCGCCGCAAGCCGGCCGCCGCGTTGACGAGCCCGACATGAGGGCAAGGTTTTCGCTCCCCTCGCTGATCCTTCTGCTCGCCCTGGCGTTTACAGGCGCCGCACAGGCGGTGAAGCCTGATGAAGTGCTGCAGGACCCGGCATTAGAGGCGAGGGCGCGTGCGCTGTCGGAAGGCCTGCGCTGCATGGTCTGCCAGAACCAGTCGATCGACGAATCCGACGCCGATCTGGCCCGCGATCTGCGCATTCTTGTGCGCCAGCGCCTCGTGGCCGGCGACACCGACCAGCAGGTGATGGACTACATCGTCTCGCGCTATGGCGAGTTCGTGCTGCTCAAGCCACGTTTCAACCCGCGCAACGCGCTTTTGTGGGGCACGCCGGTGCTCCTGCTTCTGGCCGGCGGCCTGTTCATTGTGCTCAGCGCCCGCTCGCGCCGTCCGGTATCGTCGGCGCTTTCGGCCGAGGAGCAGGCAGCCCTGGATAAGATGCTGCGCGACTGAGCGCCATCACCGATTGGCTTCAACTGCTTCCGTGGTCGGCCAACATTACAAAACTTTCATGTACCGGAAATGGCCCCGTAATGTGCGGCTCTCTAATCCTCTTGCCCGAGGATGCTTCGCCTGAGCGCATCCGCTTCGATAGAGGATAAGAAACCCCATGAATAATGCCCCCAATTCATATTCCCGCACCCGAAAGCGCCTGATGGCCGCCGTCGCTTCCCTGGCCGTCGTCGGCACGGTTGGCGCGGGTATGCTCGCGACTGGCACTGCCCCCGTGCTGGCCGATGCCGTGCGCGTCGAAGCCCCCCAGATGCCGAGTTTTGCCGATGTCGTCGAGCATGTTTCGCCGGCGGTGGTCAGCGTCAAGGTCAAGGCCAAGATCCAGCCCACGGCTGATGACGGCTCCGACAATCAAGACGGCTTTGACAATCTTCCCGACAATCCGCAACTGCGCCGCTTCTTCAAGGAGTTCCGCGGCTTCGGCGACCAGGGCGGCCAGCAGTTCGGCATGCGCCCGTTCAACCACCGCAACCACGGCAATGGCGAGCCACGCCCGGTTGCCCAGGGCTCGGGTTTCTTCATCTCGGAGGACGGCTATCTCGTCACCAACAACCATGTCGTGTCGGAAGGTTCGGACTTCACCGTCGTCACCAACGACGGCAAGGAACTCGACGCCAAGCTGATCGGCACCGATCCGCGCACCGATCTTGCCGTGCTGAAAGTCGATGGCGGCGGCAACAAGTTCACCTATGTCGACTTCGCCGACGATTCCAAGATCCGCATCGGTGACTGGGTGGTTGCCGTAGGTAATCCGTTCGGCCTCGGCGGCACCGTTACCGCCGGCATCGTCTCGGCCCGCGGCCGCGACATCGGCGCCGGCCCTTATGACGACTTCATCCAGATCGACGCATCGGTCAACCGCGGCAATTCGGGCGGTCCGACCTTCAACCTCAACGGCCAGGTGATCGGCATCAACACCGCCATCTTCTCGCCGTCGGGCGGCAGCGTCGGCATTGCCTTCGACATCCCGGCCTCAACCGCCAAGCAGGTCGTCCAGGACCTTATGAAGAGCGGCTCTGTCCAGCGCGGCTGGCTCGGCGTCGAGATCCAGCCGGTCACTTCCGACATCGCCGAGTCGCTCGGCCTGAAATCGGACAAGGGCGCGCTGGTCTCGAGCGCCCAGGACGCAGGCCCGGGCAAGAAGGCGGGCATCGCCGCCGGTGACGTCATCACCCAGGTCGACGGCAAGGACGTCGCCTCGCCGAAGGACCTCGCCCGCATGATCGGTGCGTTCGCGCCGGGCAAATCGGTCGACGTTACTGTCTGGCGCAACGGCAAGAACGAGACGGTCAAGGTCGATCTCGGCACGCTGCCTTCGAGCGACAAGCAGGCCTCGAACGAGGACAACAGCAAGCAGACGGCGCCCGCCGCCAAGGCCGACACGCTGGCCGATCTCGGCCTGACCGTCACCAAGGCGGAAAAGGGCAAGGGCCTCGTGGTCACCGATGTCGATCCCGACAGCGACGCGGCCGACCGCGGCATTCAACCCGGCGACGTCATCACCTCGATCAATTCGAACGAGGTCAACACCACCGACGACGTCTCCAAGGCGATGACCGATGCCGCCAAGGCCGGCCGCAAGGCCGTTCTGATGCAGATCACCCGCGACGACTCGAACCGCTTCGTCGCGCTGCCGGTCGGCAAGGGCTGACGTCAACTTTCAGCTTTCCCCGTGGCGGTATCAACACCCCCGAGCCGCCGTGGGGAAACATGGGGCCGAGCACGTAAGTCAGTCACCGTGTTTCGCTCCTGGCGGCAGCGGGTTTCCCATCACCCGCTGCCGCTTTATCGCATGTCGCCCAAAAGTGGTCGCCGGTTTTGGGAAGAAGACATGCGACCAATGAAGGCAAGGCAAGAAGATATGGCTGCCCCTCAATCTTCCAATGAAATCGCGTATAACGGCTCCATGAAGATTCTCGTCATGGAAGACGATCGCGAGGCGGCGGATTACTTGCAGAAAGCCTTTGCCGAAGCGGGTCACACCGCCCATGTCGCCGGCGACGGCGAGACCGGCTTCGCGCTTGCCGATGCCGGCGATTATGACGTGATGGTGGTAGACCGGCTGATGCCGCGCCGCGACGGCCTGTCGGTGATCGCCGCCCTTCGCTCGCGCGGCAACACAACGCCGGTGCTGATCCTGTCGGCGCTGGGTGAGGTCGACGATCGGGTCACGGGCCTGCGCGCCGGCGGCGATGACTATCTCACCAAGCCCTACGCCTTTTCCGAATTGCTCGCCCGCGTCGAGGTGCTGAACCGCCGGGCCAGCGCGCGCGAGTCCGAGACCCTCTACCGCGTCGGCGATCTCGAGCTCGACCGGCTGTCGCATTCGGTCAAGCGAGCCGGGCGCGAGATCACGCTGCAGCCGCGCGAGTTCCGCCTGCTCGAATATCTGATGCGCCATGCCGGCCAGGTGGTGACGCGCACCATGCTTCTGGAAAATGTCTGGGACTATCATTTCGACCCGCAGACCAATGTCATCGACGTCCATGTCTCGCGCCTGCGCGGCAAGATCGAAAAAGGCTTCGACAAACCGATCCTGCATACGATCCGCGGCGCCGGCTACATGCTGAAAGGCGGCTAGAACCCGTCATGGCATTGTCCCTGCCGGCCATCATGAAGACGACGGCGGCCCGGCTCTCGGCGCTCTATCTTCTGCTTTTCGCGCTCTGCGCGGTGCTGCTTGTCTTCTACATGACGTCGCTGTCGGCGCGCATGCTGACAGCGCAGACGCAGGAGACCATCAACGACGAGGTGCTGGGCCTGGCCCGCGCCTATCAGCGCGGCGGCCTGCCGGTGCTGGTGCGCGTTGTCGAAAACCGTTCGCGCCAGCCCGGCGCCAATCTCTATCTCATCGCCGACGCCAACGGCCAGATCCTGACCGGCAACGTGCAGAGCCTGGAGCCTGGGGTCATCGAGACGGAGGGCTGGACGACGGAGCCCTTTTCCTACCAGCGCTTCGGCGAGGGTGGGCTCGACCGGCTGCGCAGTGGGACTGCGGACCAGCCCGCTCCTCAAGCCGGCGACAGCGGCACTCCCCAGTCGACCGGAGCCAAGGGCCACAACGCCATCGCACTGGTGCTGAGGCTGCCAAATCAGATGATCATGCTGGTCGGTCGCGACCTTGGCGAACCCGAGCGGTTCCGCGCGGTCATCAGCCGCGCCCTGACCTTGGCGCTGGGCATGATGGGGTTGGGCGGTATCCTGATCTGGTTCTTTGTCGGGCGTGCCGCGCTGAAGCGCATCGACAGCGTGTCGGACGCCAGCCGACGCATCATGGGCGGCGACTTGTCCGGGCGGCTGCCGGTGACCGGCGCCGGCGACGAATTCGACCGCCTGTCGGAAAACCTCAACTCGATGCTGGCGAGGATAGCCATGCTGAACGAAGGGCTGAAGCAGGTCTCCGACAACATCGCCCACGACCTGAAGACGCCGCTGACCAGGCTGCGCAACCGCGCCGAGGCGACCCTTGCAGGCACGCAAAAGACGGAAGACTATCGCCAGGCGCTGGAAGGCACGATCGCCGAATCCGACCAGCTCATCAAGACGTTCAACGCCATACTGATGATCTCACGCCTGGAGGCCGGCTATTCCTCGGAGCAGACCGGCCCCGTCGATCTTGCCGCCACGGTGAGCGACGTGGTCGAGCTCTACGAGCCGGTAGCGGAGGAGGCCGGCGTGGTGCTTGAAGCAACCGTCCCCGAGACTTTCACGATCAACGGCAACCGCGAGCTGATTGGCCAGGCCCTGTCCAACATAGTCGACAACGCCATCAAATACTCGACCGATGCCGCCAAGGCGCCGAAGGTGCGTGTGGCATTGGAGCGCGCCGGAAGCGAAATCAAGCTTGCCGTGACCGACAATGGCCACGGCATTCCCGACGACGCCGATCGCGCCCGCGCCACCGAGCGTTTCGTGCGCCTGGAAAAGAGCCGCTCGCAGCCAGGCTCGGGCCTGGGCCTCAGCCTCGCCAAGGCGATCGTGACTTTCCACAACGGCAGGCTTGATCTTTTGCCCGCCAATCCCGGATTGTCCGTGGTCATGAGTTTCCCGTGGCGGGAGACGCCTTGATGGCGCGGATAAATGGCGAAGAAGAAGATCGAATCCGAGTTGCGGCTTAGCCCGACATTGGCGCTCCAGCCTCTCGACGCTAAACACGCCCGGCGTGAACTGTCGGAAATCGCCGATGCGGCCAAGGAAGAGGGGCTTGCCCGTCTCGCTGCATCCCTGGCGGGGGAGGGGCCGCTGCAGAACCTGCTGGCGGCCATCTTCGATCTCTCACCCTTCCTGCGTGATGTGGCGCGCCGGCGGCCGGTAATCCTCGACACGCTGTTCGGCCAGACGATCGAGGCCCGGCTCGGCGCCATTGGAGAAGCGATCGCCGGCGCGGCCAAGGCCGACGATGCCTCTGAGCCGGGCCTGATGATGGCGCTGCGGCAATGGAAGAGCGAAGCGCATTTCCTGATAGCGCTGGCCGATCTTTCGGGTGAGGCGGAGACCTCGGTGACGGTGCGTCGCCTCAGCGATCTCGCGGGCGCCTGTACAAACGCCGCCGTCGATTTCCTGCTGCTGGACGCGCACCGCCAAGGCAAGCTCAAGCTGCCGAAACCGGCGGTGCCAGCCAAGGATTCAGGCTGGATCCTGCTCGGCATGGGCAAGCTCGGCGCGCACGAGCTGAATTTCTCCTCCGATATCGACCTCGTCGTCTTCTTCGATCCGGAAGCGCCGGCCGTCATCGATCCGCTAGACGCGACCGAGCTGTTCTCCAGGCTCACCCGCCGTCTCGTGCGAATCCTCCAGGACCGCACTGAGCACGGCTACGTCTTCCGCACCGATCTCAGGCTCCGTCCCGATCCTGGCTCGACGCCGCTGGCGATCCCGGTCGAGGCCGCGCTTCGCTACTACGAGGCGCGCGGCCAGAACTGGGAGCGCGCCGCCATGATCAAGGCGCGGCCGGTTGCCGGCGACCTTGCCGCGGGCGCGACCTTCCTCAAGGAATTGCAGCCCTATGTCTGGCGCAAATACATGGATTATGCCGCGATCGCCGACGTCCATTCGATCAAGCGCCAGATCCATGCCCATAAGGGCCATGGCGAGATCGCCGTGAAGGGCCACAACGTCAAGCTCGGCCGCGGCGGCATTCGCGAGATCGAGTTCTTCGTCCAGACCCAGCAGCTCATCGCTGGCGGCCGCTTCCCGGAATTGCGCGGCCGTGAGACGGTGCCGATGCTCGCAGCGCTTGCCGCGCGCGGCTGGATCACCGCCGATGCCCGCGATGCGCTCACTCGGCAATACTGGTTCCTGCGCCGTGTCGAGCACGCCATCCAGATGGTTGCGGATGAGCAGACGCATCTCCTGCCGGAAGAAGACGAGGAGTTGAAACGCATCGCGCTGATGCTGGGCTTTGCCGGCGAGGCGGAATTCACCCAGGCCTTCCGCGCCTCGCTGCAGCAGGTAGAGCGCCATTATGCGGCGCTGTTCGAGACAGCGCCCGAACTGTCGGCCGGCGTCGGCAACCTCGTCTTCACCGGCGATGTCGATGATCCCGACACACTGCAGACCTTGCACCGGCTCGGTTTCCAGCGGCCGAGCGACATCTGTCGCGTCATCCGGGGCTGGCATTTCGGCCGCTACCGCGTCACACAGTCGGCCGAAGCGCGCGAGCGGCTGACGGAATTGACGCCTGCGCTGCTTAAAGCATTCGGTCAGACGCGGCGCGCCGACGAGGCGCTGATGCGTTTTGACGAGTTCCTCGCCGGCCTGCCGGCGGGCATCCAGCTATTCTCGCTGCTGCAGTCGAACCCGGCGCTGCTCAAGCTGATGGCGACGATCATGGGAGCGGCCCCGCGGCTGGCGGCGATCATCACGCGTCGACCGCATGTCTTTGACGGCTTGCTTGACCCGGCGCTTCTCACCGAATTGCCGGACCGCGCCTATCTTTCGGCGCGGCTTGCCGCCTTCATCGAGGGCGACCGCGTCTATGAGGATGTGCTCGACCGCCTGCGTATTTTCGCGTCCGAGCAGAAATTCCTGATCGGCGTGCGCCTGCTTGCCGGCTCGATTGATCCGGCGCGGGCCGGGCGCGCCTTCTCCGATCTCGCCGACCTCACCATCGAGGCCGCACTTCAAGCAGTGATCGCCGAATTCGCGCTGCGCCACGGCAGCATCGCCGGGGGCAGGGTGGCGCTGCTCGGCATGGGTAAGCTTGGTAGCCGCGAGCTCACCGCCGGCTCCGATGTCGACCTCATTCTGCTCTACGATCATGATGCCGACGCAGAGGATTCCGACGGCGAGAAGCCGCTGGCGCCGTCGCATTACTATACGCGCATGACGCAGCGCCTGATCGCCGCCGTCTCGGCGCCGACCGCCGAAGGCGTGCTTTATGAACTCGACCTGCGCCTGCGCCCCTCCGGCAACAAAGGACCGGTCGCCACTCATATCGACGCGTTCAAGAAGTACCAGCGCCAGGACGCGTGGACCTGGGAGCACATGGCGCTCGCAAGGGCCCGCGCCATCGGCGGCGACGACGAACTCTGCGCCGAGCTCGAGACGGAAGTGGCAGGGGTGCTGGCGCAGCCGCGCGATGCCGCCAAGGTGAAAGCCGAGGCCTCGGACATGCGCGCGCTGATCGAGAAGGAAAAGCCGCCGCGCGACCTCTGGGACATCAAGCTGATCCCCGGCGGGCTCATCGATCTGGAGTTCATCGCCCAGGTCGCGACCATCACCGGCAATGTCGAGCCCGGCCGCCGGGTCACGGCGACGGCCGACATTCTGGCCCGCCTTGGCCCCGGTTTCGCGGCCGCCGATATCCGGAATGAGCTTGGCGAGGCCTACCGGCTCTATTTGGCGCTGACCCAGATGATCAGGCTTTGCCTCACCGGCGAGTTCCACCGCGACGATGTCCCGCCGGGGCTTTCGGACCTGCTTCTTGCGGTCACCGACCTGCCGGATTTCGCTGTGCTGGAGGCACATCTCAAGGATACGTCGCGGAAGGTCAGGCAGGATTTCGACCGTCTGCTTCGCGCGGGCGGGGGATGAATTAAGGCATGTCTCCCGAAAGTGGGAACCGGTTTCGGAATAAAGACATGCGTAAAATTAGAAACCTAAAGCGTATGGACCGAATCTGAAACATCGGGACGCGCTTTAGGCCGCAGCCTTCACCGCCGTCGGCGCTTTCTTCAGCGGAATGCGCACCGACACGATGGTGCCGACACCTTCGGTCGAGCGGATCTTCAGCGCGCCGCCCTGCAGCTCGGCCAGCGAGCGGGAGATGGCGAGGCCAAGACCCGAGCCGGTGTGGTTCTTGGAGAACTGGTTCTGCACCTGCTCGAACGGCCGGCCGAGCTTGCTCAACGCATGCTTTGGGATGCCGCAGCCATTGTCCTCGATGGTGAGCAGCAGCGCTCCCGACGTGCTGCGTGCCCTGACCGTGATCTTGCCGCCCTGCCCGGTGAATTTCACCGCGTTGGAGAGAAGGTTGATGGCTATCTGCTTGATGGCGCGCCGGTCGGCGTAGACCCGCATCGCATCGGCGATGCGCGTCTCGACATTGATCGACTTTTCCGCTGCCTGCAGCGAGATCACCCGCACCGTTTCCTTGATCAGCGGACAGAGGTCGATCTCCTCGCGGTCGAGCGAGAACTGGCCCGCCTCGATCTTCGACATGTCGAGGATGTCGTTGATGACGCCGAGCAGGTATTTGCCGCTGCCGTTGATGTCGGTGGCGTATTCCTCGTAGCGCTCGGAGCCGAGCGGCCCGAACAGGCCCTGCTGCATCAGCTCGGAGAAGCCGATGATGGCGTTGAGCGGCGTGCGCAATTCATGCGACATATTGGCGAGGAATTCCGATTTGGCGCGATTGGCCGCCTCGGCGCGCTCGGTCTCCTTCATGTATTTGCGGTTGAGCTCGACCAGTTCGCTGGAGCGTTCCTCCTCGGCGCGGCGGGCGAGGCTGAGATCGTGGATCGTCGCCATCAGGCGCCGCTCGCTGTCGACCAGCTTCTCCTGGTGCAGCTTGATCTGGGTGATGTCGGAGCCGACCGAGACGATGCCGCCGTCGCGGGTCCTGAGCTCGTTCACCTGCAGCCAGCGCCCATCGGCAAGTTGGCGCTCCAGGGTAACGCCGCCATGCGGTCCGTTGGCGTTGGCGAGCCTGCGCTCCGAGGCGAAGGCCAGCATCCGCTCCTCCAGCGCGTCGCGACCGACGCCCGGCACGACATCGCGGTCCGAGAGCCCATTGTCCTTCTGGAACTTGGAATTGCACATGATCAGCCGCTCTGAGGCATCCCACAGCACGAAGGATTCGTTGATGTTCTCGATCGCGGTTCTCAGCCGCATGTCGGCTGCTTCCGAGCGCAGCGCCAGGTGCCGCTGCTCGGTGACGTCGACGGCGATGCCGATCAGCTGGATCTCCGGCGCTTCCGGGTCGATCACCTGTGCGCGCGCTCGCATCCACACCCATTGCCCGTTGGCGTGGCGCATGCGGAAGACTTGGTCGATATGGTCGATCTCGCGTTCGACAATGCGGTTGGCGAGCTCGAACAGGTCGCCGTCATCGGGATGGATGATTTCGTCGACCTCGCCGAAGGAGAGCATCGCGTCGCAGGGTTCATAGCCCAGCATGTCGTACATCGAGCGCGACCAGTACATCTTGCCGCGAACCATGTCCCAGTCCCACAGCCCGCAGCGGCCGCGCACCAGCGCCATGTCGATGCGTTGATGGGCCTCCAGATAGATGCGGTCCGCCGCCTGGGCGCGCGCCGCCTGGCCGAAATAGGCGTAGAGGATGACGATCAGCACACCAGCCGTCAGCACGAACAGCGTGACGTTGAGCGACATCGACTTGCGCCAGCTTTCGAACACCGCTTCCTGCGGCACCAGCACGGCCGATGCATGTTTGTGGTCGCCTGTAAGGCTGACGGCGGCGAACCAATCCTTTCCGGCGATGCTGACATCCATCACGCCGGCGCGCTCGCCGAACATGAACAGCGGCTGACCGCCCAGGACCAGACTGTCCAGCGTGCGACCCTGCCAGCCCGTCGACAGCGGCGAGACTGCAATGACCTTGAAGGCGCCGTCGGTGATGGCCAGCACATGGGCGCGGCTCATGGCGCCCTGCCGGCTGGTGCTTTCCAGGAGGCTGCTGGCGTTGGCGCCGGCGGCGTTGGGGTCCGCGGTGATCGTCTGCGCCATCTGGCCGGCGGCTAAAGCCAGCACCGCCTTGGCGTCGCGCTCGATTTCGTCATGCTCGTTCATCAGCGACAGGAAGCGCAGCGCCGCGATGACAATGAGGAAGATGACGATCAGTGCCGGGATCGACCGGCGCAGAAACGGCTCGGCGGCCAAGAGCCGCTGATAGGTGGGTTCGGCGATCAGGCGCGTATTGCCGGCAAGTCCGTCGCTCCTTGCCTTGCGACGCGCAAAAGCCTTCCCTCCGGGCGCGCCCCACGCGTCCGCCTTGGCCATAAATGGCACTCCCCGATCTGCCGTATACTGGATGACCCGGATACGCCGCACGCCCGAATCGTCATTAAAGAATCAAACGTGATTCGCGTTGTCCAGAGGCGCGGACGAAAAAGATTAAAAGTTGATTGAAATTCGTCATTTTGCCTCCTGCCCGGAGGAAGAAGGCAAGTGCGCTGGCGCTACGCCAGCGTCCTCTCCACGATATCGCGCAAATCAGCCGACAGGTTTTCGACCTGAGCCATCTCGAGCAGCGCCTGCTTGGCCTTGGCCTGGCGTCCGGGTTCCAGCGAGCGCCAGGAGCGCAGGGCCGTCGCGAGGCGCGCCGCCACCTGGGGGTTGCGCTTCTCGACCTCCAATACCGTCTCGGCGAACAGTCGGTACCCTTCGCCGTCCGCGCGGTGAAAGCCGGTCTGGTTGGCGCTGGCGAAGGTGCCGATCAGCGAGCGCACGCGGTTCGGATTGGCGATCGAAAAGGCAGGGTGCCGCATCAGCACGCGCACCTTGTCGACGGTGCGCTCGCCGGGCACGCCGGCCTGGATCTGGAACCATTTGTCCAGCACCAGCGCGTCGCCGCGATAGCGAGCTTCGAAGGCCGCCAGCGCTTCTTCGGCCTCGGCTGTGCCGGAATGGCGAAGTGCCAGCACGGCAAGCGCCGCGGCGCGGTCGGTCATGTTGCTGGCGGCGTTGAAGTGCCGCGCGGCGAGGCTCGCGCCGCCCGGTAGCAGCGAAAGATAATCGAGCACGGTGTTGCGGAGCGCCCTGCGCCCTGCGCTCGCCGCGTCCGGGCTGAACGGACCCTTGTCGGCGAGGCTGTCGTAGAGCGCCGAAAAGGCATCGCGGTTTGCCTCCGCGATCGTCCGCGCCAGCGCCTCGCGCGCGGCGAAGATGGCGTCGGGGTCGATGCCCTTGCCGATGTCGCGAGCAATGTCGGCCTCACCGGGGAGCGTGAGTGCCAGCGCCCGGTAGGCTGGCTCCAGTGCCTCGTCGCCGGCGATCCTGCCGGCAAGCTCGGCCAGCCGTGCCGCGAAGACCGCCTGCTTGCCGCCGAGGATCTGGCGGAAGGCGGCGATCAGTGCGTCGGTCAAAAGGGTGTTGAATGCCTGCCAGCGCGAAAAGGCGTCGCTGTCATGCGCGGCGAGGAAGAACTGGTCGTCGGCCTTCTGCTGCACCGAGAGCGTGATCGGCGCGGAAAAGCCGCGGTTGAGCGACACCGAAGGCCGCTCCGAAACGCCCGAAAAGCGCACCGTGTGCCGGCGCCTGCGGATATGAATGATGCCGTCATCGACCGTCGCGCCCTCGACGGCCGTCCAGGTGACAGGCTTGCCATCAGCGCCGACCAGGCCGAACGCCAGGGGAATATGCATCAGCCGCTTGCGGCTTTCGGACGGCGTCGGCGGCACCGACTGCTCGATCTCCAGGGTGAATTCCCTGGCGGCGGCATTGTGCGCGGAGCTCACCGTCAGGTTCGGCGTGCCGGCCTGATGATACCAGAGCGCGAATTGCGCGAGATCCCGTCCCGAGACGTCCTCGAACACTTTGAGGAAATCCTCGATCGTCGCGGCCTCGCCGTCATGCCGCTCGAAATAGAGGTCCATGCCGGCGCGGAAGGCTTCCGGGCCGAGGATGGTGCAGATCATGCGCACCACTTCCGAACCTTTCTCGTAGACGGTCGCCGTGTAGAAATTGTTGATCTCGCGGTAGCGGCGCGGCCTGACCGGATGCGCCAGCGGTCCTTGGTCTTCCGGGAACTGATGCGCGCGCAGCGTGCGCACCTCCGCGATTCGCTTCACCGCCCGCGACCGCTGGTCGGCGGAGAATTCGTGGTCGCGGTAAACCGTCAGCCCTTCCTTCAGGCAGAGCTGGAACCAGTCGCGGCAAGTGATTCTGTTGCCTGTCCAATTATGGAAATACTCATGCGCGATGATCGCCTCGATATTGGCGAAGTCGGCATCGGTCGCGGTCTCCTCGTCTGCCAGCACATATTTGTCGTTGAAGACGTTCAGGCCCTTGTTCTCCATGGCCCCCATGTTGAAGTCCGACACGGCGACGATGTTGAAGACGTCGAGGTCGTATTCGCGGCCGAATGCGTCCTCGTCCCATTTCATCGAGCGCTTCAGCGCGTCCATCGCATAGCCGGCAAGTCGCTCCTTGCCAGGCTCCACATAGATGCCGAGCTCGACCTCACGGCCGGACATCGTGGTGAAGCTGCCCGCGACCTTGCCGAGCGCGCCCGCCACCAGCGCGAAAAGGTAGGAGGGTTTGGGGAAGGGGTCGTGCCAGACCGCGTAGTGCCGGCCATTGGCGAGCGCGCCGCGTTCCACGGGATTGCCGTTGGAAAGCAGCAGCGGCGCCTCGTTGTGCGGGGCTTCGACGCGTACGGTATAGACCGACAGGATATCGGGACGATCGAGGAAATAGGTGATGCGGCGAAAGCCCTCGGCCTCGCATTGCGTGCAATAGACGTTGTTGGAGCGATAGAGCCCCATCAGCGCCTCGTTGCGCGAAGGCGCGATCTCGGTCTCCAAGCGAAGCTCGAAACGCTGCGCCGGCGGCTTCAGGATCATCAGCCGGTCCGGCGTCGCCTCGTAATCGCCGGCAGCGAGAGCGTGCCCGTCGATGGCGACGCCAAGCAGCGTCAGCCCGTCGCCTTCGAGCACCAGCGGCGCCGTCGCCGCGACTCCCTCGCGCCGTTCGATCGTGAGCAGCGCTGTGACGTGGGTCGCATCCGGCGACAGCCGGAAGTCGAGGCTGGTCGCGGGGATGAGATAGTCGCTGGGGCGATAGTCTTCGAGCTTGAAGACTTGGCCGGTATCGGTGCGCATTCCCTGGGCTTTTCCTGTCGATGTCTGTCGGGGCCCAGCTTGGCTGGTCCAAGAATTTTTGAGGTGCGCGCTCTTTACACGAAACCGCCGCGCGACAAAACCGCGGGATAGGGTGTTTTCGCATTTCCGGTTACACCCTTTTCCTGGAATTGCTCTTAGGCTATTTGGCGGCTTCGTTTTCCGACCATCCTGACGAGGCAAGATGACCGTCGATCATGCCGTCGGCCACAGCACGCTGCGCGGCATCACACTGAAGATCGTCTCGGTGACGGTTTTCGTCGGCATGCAGACCTGCATCAAGGCGGCCGGCGACGTGCCCGCCGGGCAGATCGTCTTCTTCCGTTCCTTCTTCGCCATCTTCCCGATCATTGCCTTCCTGGCCTTCAAGGGCGAGCTGTCCACCGCCTTCACGACCAGGCGGCCGTTCAACCATATCGCGCGCGGCCTGGTCGGCGTCGGCGCCATGGGGCTCGGCTTCTTCGCGCTGACCAGATTGCCGCTTCCCGAGGCCATCACGCTGAACTACGCCCAGCCGCTGCTGGTCGTCGTGTTCTCCTCGATCTTCCTCGGCGAGACGATCCGCGTCTATCGCTGGAGCGCGGTCGCCGTCGGTCTTGCCGGCGTGCTGGTCATCTCCTGGCCTGAACTGACGCTGCTCAATTCGGATCAAAGCCTCGATGACCAGGAGGTGCTCGGCGTCATGGCCGCATTGATCGCCGCCGCGATTTCGGCCGTCGCCATGCTCCTGGTGCGCAATCTCGTGCAGACGGAGAAGACGGCGACCATCGTTCTATGGTTCTCCTCGACGGCTTCGGTGCTGTCGCTTTTCACGCTGCCTTTCGGCTGGCAGGCACTGACGCCGCTGCAGGCAGGACTCCTTGTCTTTGCCGGCTTCTGCGGCGGGCTCGGCCAGATCCTGATGACGGCGGCCTACCGCCACGCAGAAGCCTCGGTCGTGGCGCCCTTCGAATACACCTCGATGATTTTGGGCGTCGTCGTCGGCTACTTCGTCTTCGGCGACGTGACCTCGCTCAACACGCTGATCGGCGGCGTGATCGTGGTCGCCGCCGGCATCTTCATCATCTGGCGCGAGCGGCAACTCGGCCTGGAGCGTACCCGCACCAGGACGGCCGCGCCGCCGCAGGGGTGAGCTACGAAGCTGCTGTGCGCTCTTTCGCCAGCCGCACCAGCACCGCGCGTGTCTGCTCATCGGCCGGGAAAAAGGATTCGATCGCCAGTTCCGACAGCGTGACGTCCAGCGGCGTGCCGAAGACGGTGATGGTGCTGATGAAGGAGAGCACAGTATCACCATGCGCGAGCCTGAGCGGATGCACGATCCCGCTCGGCTCGACCGGCGCGGGGCGGCTGCTCCTTAGACCGGACGGATAGGCGCGGAGCTCGCGCTCCAGTTCGATCAGCACCGGATCACCGGTGGCGTCGTTCTGGTGCTTCAGCCGCTCCAACAAATGCGCGCGCCACTCCGCCAGGTTGACGATGCGCGGCGCCACGCCGCCCGGATGCAGGCTAAGCCGCAGCACATTGACCGGCGGCGCGAGCAGGGACGGTTCGGAAATATCGGCAAGGAACGGAGCGATCGCGGCATTGGCTGAAACGAGGTTCCAGTGCCGGTCCACCGCCAGCGCCGGATAGGGCTCGTGGCCTTTTAGCACGGTCTCGACGGCGGCCATTGCTGGTGCCAGCGTAGCGTCAGTGAGCTGCTTTTCGCTGAAGCTCGGCGCGAAGCCTGCCGCCAGCAGCAGCTGATTGCGCTGCCTCAGCGGGATAGACAACTGCTCTGCCAGATGCAGCACCATGTCGCGCGAAGGCTGCGCGCGGCCGCTCTCGACGAAGGAGAGGTGCCGCTGCGAGATATCGGCCTCCATGGCAAGATCGAGCTGGCTCATGCGCCGCCGCGTGCGCCACTCGCGGATCAGGCTGCCGGCAGAAGTGTCGGATGTGGTCATGGGATATGAGTAGGGCGGTGGGCAGCGTAATTCAATTACCTGGGAGGTTATAGCTCCCCTTCTCCCACAAGGAGAGAAGGGGAAGGGCGCTTTACCCCAACGCCTTCAGCTTCGCCTTCACCTCGAGAAAATCCCGCCACGCCAGCTTCTTATGCGCGGGTGTCCTGAGCAGATATGCCGGGTGCAGCGTCGGCATCGCCGGAATGGCGATGCCCGATGCCGTCGTATGCACCCGCCAGTTGCCGCGCAGGCGCAGGATGCCTTCGGTCGTATTGAGCAGCGTCTTGGCCGACGGTCCGCCGAGATTGATCAGCACCTTGGGGTTGACCAGCTCGATCTGCCTTTCGATGAAGGGGCGGCAGATTTCGGTCTCGTGCGGCGTCGGCGTGCGGTTGCCGGGCGGCCGCCAGGGAATGACATTGGCGATATAGGCCGAGTTGCGGTCGAGGCCGATCGCCGCCAGCATGCGGTCGAGCAGCCGGCCGGAGCGGCCGACGAAGGGCAGGCCTTCGAGGTCCTCGTCGCGGCCCGGCGCCTCGCCGACCAGCATCAGGTCGGCGTTGGGGTTGCCGTCGGCGAAGACCAGGTTCTTGGCGGTGAATTTGAGATTGCAACCGTCGAAGGCGGCCATGTGCTGGCGCAGCTCATCGAGCGTCGTCGCTCGCGCCGCAAGCTGCCGCGCCGCGGCCGCCTGCGCCTCGTCGGGGACGGCCGCGGCCGCCGGCATCCGCGCGGGCGCGTCCGGAATATTGCTGGTGTCGAGGCCGGACAGGGGCGCTGGCGGGTTCTCAGCTCGTTCCGGAACCTGCTCGGGTGCCGGTCGGCTCTCGGGCCCGGCTTCGCGGCGCGGTGCGGCTGGCGCCCGCTCGGCAGGCCTGCGTTCGGCCGGTTTCGCCGCCGCTTCGGCAAACCGGTTGATCGGCGTGTCTTCGAGCGCGTCATCGACGCCGGCGCTGGCATAGAAGGCGAGCAGTTCGGCGATCTCGGCTGGTGTTCTAGGGGAGGCGGCAGTCATGGCGCCACCATCGTCCGCGCGGCGAGGTTTTGCAACCGTGGAGAGATCAGCCGGTTGGAATCCTTGGATCCTGCACGATGTAAAACGTCCAGCGCGGCGTGTAGTCGGTGATCAGGAAATCGAAGGTCGCCGTCTTCAGCGGGTCGACCTTGCCGTTTTTGAACAGCAATTGGTCGTACGGTTCGAACTTGCGATCGAAATCGGCAAAATTGCTCGACCAGATGTTGTCGGGCGTCTTGTTGCGCTGGTCGAAGGACAGGCCGTCGCCGAACACGCTCGGCTGGTCGAGGATCTCCTGGAGCTCGAACTGGAACTCAACCCAAGGGAGCGCGCTGTTGTTGAGCACATCGATGCGCATATACATCACGCCGTTGGCGACCTCTCCGGCCTTGCCGAAGGGTTCGATGGGCTTGGTCGCTCGGATGGTCAGCGTCACCGGCGTCGCCGTGTTCAGCTCCTCCCTGATGAGCAGCGGGTCTTCCTTGGTGCCGATCCCGGAAACGCCGGTGATGCGGAAGCCGCCCAGCTCGTCGGAGAAGGAATAGGCGCCGGTGGGCCAGACCTTCACCGGATCGGCCCGGACTGGCGTAGCAAAAGATGCCGGCACGCTCAAAAAGAGGAGCGGAAGAACCGCGCGCCAGGCCAGACCTGGCGTGAAGAGTAAGCGCTTCGATGGAAAGCCGGGCGGCCCTGGACTGCGCATGGCGCGAAGTATTGCCGATAACCAAGCCGTCGAACAATTAAAAACATGCCGGCGCCGCCTGGCCTGCCAACCTGCCGGGTCTGGCCTATGCTTGTCCATGGCCTGTGCTGCTGCCGTTTCGTAGGAAAACCGCGACTTTTTGTCGAAATCGGCGTTGTCACGTCAGCGCCGGTTTCGCGTCGCGAATTGATGCGCTATGCAGCGCGTGAGCCAGCACAATGCGAGAATGCGGCAAGCTATAGAGGGGTCGATGAGCGATATCGAACGCGAAAGCATGGAATTCGACGTGGTCATCGTCGGCGCCGGTCCCGCCGGCCTTGCCGCGGCTATCCGTCTGAAGCAGCTCAACCCGGAACTCTCCGTCGTCGTCCTGGAGAAGGGCGGCGAGGTCGGCGCCCATATCCTGTCCGGCGCTGTGGTCGACCCGATCGGCATCGACCGGCTGCTCCCCGGCTGGCGCGAGGAGGGCGATCATCCGTTCAAGACGCCTGTCACGGCGGACCATTTCCTGGTCCTTGGCCCTGCCGGCTCGTTCCGCCTGCCGAACGTCCTGATGCCGCCGCTGATGAACAACCACGGCAATTACATCGTCTCGCTCGGCAATGTCTGCCGCTGGCTGGCGACAAAGGCCGAGGCGTTGGGCGTCGAGATCTATCCGGGCTTCGCCGCGGCAAGCCTGGTCTACAGCGATGCCGGCGCCGTCACCGGCATCATCACCGGCGACATGGGCGTCGAGAAGGACGGCACGCACGGCCCGGCTTACGCGCCCGGCATGGCGCTGATGGGCAAATATGTGCTGATCGGCGAAGGCGCGCGCGGCTCCTTGGCCAAGCAGCTCATCGCCAAATACCAGCTTGCCGACGGCCGCGAGCCGGGCAAGTTCGGCATTGGTCTCAAGGAACTGTGGCAGGTCAAGCCGGAGAACCATAAGCCGGGTCTGGTGCAGCACTCTTTCGGCTGGCCGCTCGACATGAAGACCGGCGGCGGCTCCTTTCTCTACCATCTCGAGGACAACCAGGTGGCGGTCGGCTTCGTCGTCCACCTGAACTACAAGAACCCTTATCTGTCGCCCTTCGAGGAATTCCAGCGCTTCAAGACGCATCCGGCGATCGCCGGCACCTTCGAGGGCGCCAAGCGCATCGGTTATGGCGCGCGCGCCATCACCGAGGGCGGCTGGCAATCCGTGCCGAAGCTTTCTTTCCCCGGTGGCGTGCTGATGGGTTGCGCTGCCGGTTTCGTCAACGTGCCGCGCATCAAGGGTTCGCACAATGCGGTGCTCTCCGGCATGCTGGCGGCCGAGCATGTGGCTGAGGCGATCGCGGAGGGCCGCGCCAATGACGAGCTTGCGTCCTACGAGGAGGCTTGGCGCGGCAGCGACATCGGGAAAGACCTGAAGAAGGTTCGCAACGTCAAGCCGCTCTGGTCGCGCTTCGGCACCATCGTCGGCGTCGGCATCGGCGGCCTCGATATGTGGCTGAACACGCTGTTCGGCTTTTCGCCCTTCGGCACTCTGAAGCACGGCAAGGCCGACTATGCGACCCTCGAGCCGGCCTCCAAGCATCAGAAGATCGCCTATCCGAAGCCGGATGGCGTCTTGACCTTCGACCGGCTCTCCTCGGTGTTCCTGTCGAACACCAACCATGAGGAAAACGAGCCGGTGCATCTGGTCGTCGGCGACATGGCGCTGCAGCAGCGTTCGGAGCACGACGTCTTCGCCGGTCCCTCGACCCGCTACTGCCCGGCCGGCGTCTATGAATGGGTGGATAAGGACGGCAACGCCGCCGCCGATCCGTCGGCCAAGGACGTGCGCTTCGTCATCAACGCGCAGAACTGCGTCCACTGCAAGACCTGCGACATCAAGGATCCGAACCAGAATATCAACTGGGTGCCGCCACAAGGCGGCGAAGGCCCGGTCTACCAAGGCATGTGAGCCGCTTCGTCGACCGGCAACCGTTTGCGGTTCCGGTTGGCGGGTTCCTTACGCTTGAAATTGGAGGCGGCTTATAGTTCCTTCTCTGCGGATAGGGAGCATATGGCCATGCGCCTAGCGGTTCTTACATGCCTTGTCATGCTGGGCGGCCTGTGTGCCGCCGCCCCCGAGGCCCTGGCCGGCACCAAGGTTCTGGTCACGACGCGCAGCTATGACATCGCCGGCCCTACGGGTGCTGCCCTGGTTGAAGCGATGAACCGCAAAGGTCCCAAGCACGGCTTCATGACCCGCGCCATCGCCGACACCAGCTATGTGGTGAACTGGAAGCTGGATGTGCACCGCGCCGGCGGGGTCTGCAGGTTGCAGGGCGCCGACGGAACGATGGAACTCACCTACACTTTTCCTCGTCTGGCTTCACCGCCAAACCCCGGGCTTGAGCGACGCTGGCGGCGGTTCCTTGCCGGCGTCCACTCCCACGAGCAGCAGCACGGTCGCATCGCCAAGGCCATGATGCGCGCTACCGATAAGTCCATTGCCGGCCTTAAGCTGGCCGACAATTGGTTCTGCACCGCCACCCATCGCGAGGCCAGGCGCCGGATCGATGCCGTCTACGCGCAATATGAAGCGAGACAGAACGCGTTCGATGCGCGTGAGCATCGCGACGGCGGCCATGTCGACCGGCTGGTAAATGCATTGACCGGGAAGAACTGAAGCTTCGGTTGTTCGCAAAAGACGCGGAGCGTCAGCTCCGCGGTCTGTCCGGCACCTCATTTGCCGCCAGCGCCGACTTGTGCTCGTCCTGGGGCGGGTTGCTTTCGGGCGGAACCGTGAATTCGACCAGCACCGGCAGATGGTCGGAGCCTGTATCCTCCAGCCGGGTCGACGAGAGGACCGTCACCCCGCCCTTGCTGAACACCTGGTCGATCGGGAGGCCGGCATAGCGGCGCAGAACGTCAGGTAGTGTGCGGTGGATCCAGGTCGGGCCGGCCGACGGCATCAGCGTCATGCCGCTGAGCCGCGCCACCCGCCGCACCGCTGCGCTCCACGGCACGGCATTGCAGTCGCCTGCCATGATCGCGGTTTCGCCGAGCGCTGCCAGCGGTTCCGCCAGCTCACCGATCTGCCAGTACTGCTCCTTCGGCCACGGCCAGCTCAGATGGATCGCGGCAACATCGACCGAAACGCCGTTGAAATCGATCGTGGCGGTCGCCATCGCCCCACGCGGCTCGCAGCGCGGCGCGGTGCCGGCGGCGAACGGTCGGCGCGATAGCAGCGCCACGCCGAATATGCCATTGGGATAGTCGCACAGGATGCGATAGGGGTAGGCGCTGGCAATATAGCCCAGCTCTTTCGCCCACATGCCGGACACCTCGTCCAGCGTGATGACGTCCGGATTGGTCCGGCCGATCAGCGACAGCACCTTCTTCGGCGTCGGATTGTTGAAGCGCAGGTTCATCTGCAGCAGGCTGTAGACGATCCGGTCGGCCGGCTTGGCGACCGCCTGCTGCGTCGACAACCTGGGCAACGCGCTCGTGGTCGTGGCGAGGCATACAATGGCGAAGACCAGTGCCGCCACCGCCTGCAACCGGTAGGAACTGGCAAGCAGCGGCAGCGCGAGCAGCACCGTCAGCACGCTCAGATGCATGCGGAAATGCGAGAAGGAATCGAAGGCCGGATGCAGCGCGCCGAAGAACCCGGCCAGCAGCGCGGCCGAGAATGCCGTCATTGCCAGGAATGTCAGCTGAGCCATCATGCTCAAGCGCGCGCCGCCCGTAGTCATCTGCTCCGACCGCCCAGGACACCGTTCACGGAAACACCGAAATGTCCTGTCTTCTTCCTCTGACGCATCCCTTCGGACCGCTTATCGGCCAAATTGCGGCCCAGGCAAGACGATTGATTGCCTCGGCCCGGTATCGTTGGCGCAACGTTCCGACCCGACTTGTTTCAAGCCAAGGCGACTACTGGAACGCCGTCTCGGAAAAGCTCCTGAGCTTGCGCGAATGCAGCCGCTCCATCGGCATTTCGGCCAGCTTCTCCATCGCCCGGATGCCGATGGTGAGATGCTGCGCCACCTGCCGCTTGTAGAACTCGGTCGCCATGCCGGGCAGCTTCAACTCGCCATGCAGCGGCTTGTCGGAAACGCACAGCAGCGTGCCGTAGGGCACGCGGAAGCGGAAGCCGTTGGCGGCGATCGTCGCCGATTCCATGTCGAGCGCGATGGCGCGCGACTGCGACAGGCGCTGCACCGGCCCGCGTTGGTCGCGCAGCTCCCAGTTGCGGTTGTCGATGGTGGCGACGGTGCCGGTGCGCATGATGCGCTTGAGGTCGTAGCCGGAAAGTCCAGTGACTTCGGCGACCGCTTCCTGCAGCGCCACCTGGATTTCGGCCAGCGGCGGGATCGGCACCCAGACCGGCAAATCGTCGTCCAGCACATGGTCCTCGCGCACATAGGCATGCGCCAGCACATAGTCGCCAAGCGCCTGCGTGTTGCGCAGGCCCGCGCAATGGCCGAGCATGACCCAGGCATGCGGCCTCAGCACCGCGATATGGTCGGTGATCGTCTTGGCGTTGGAAGGCCCGACGCCGATATTGACCATGGTGATGCCGCCATGGCCGGGCTTCTTCAAGTGATAGGCCGGCATCTGCGGCAGGCGCTGCGGCGGGGTGCCTTCCGAGCCCGTTGCGCCATTGGCGGTCACGACATTGCCGGGCTCGACGAACTCGACATAGCCGCTGTCGCCCTTGGCCATCAATTCGCGGGCCCGGGCGACGAACTCGTCGATGTAGAACTGGTAGTTGGTGAACAGCACGAAATTCTGGAAGTGCTGCGGGCTGGTCGCCGTGTAATGGGTCATGCGGTGCAGCGAATAGTCGATGCGCTGCGCGGTGAACGGCGCGAGCGGCCTCGGCTCGCCGAACGCAACCTCGAAAGTGCCGTTGGCGATCTGGTCGTCGGTGCCGTCGAGGTCCGGCACGTCGAACAGGTCGCGGATCGGCCGCTTGATGCGCTCGGCGGCCGCGCCGTCGACATAGGTGCCTTCCAGGAAAGCGAAATGCAGCGGAATTGGCGTCGTCGATTCCGAGACCGTTACCTGGACACCATGATTGCGCATGATCAACCGAAGCTGCTCGATGAGATAGTTCTCGAACAGTTGCGGCTGGGTGATGGTGGTGGCGAAATGACCAGGCGTCGGCATATGGCCATAGGCCTGGCGCGAGTCGACCTGGCTGAACGAGGTCGTGGTGACGCCGATCTGCGGATAGAAGGCCCGGTAGCGCTTGCTCTCGTCGGCGCCCGCGGCAAGGGCGGCGAAGGACTCGCGCAGGAATTTGGTGTTGCGGTCATAGAGCGCCTGCAGCGCCGCGACAGCCTTTTTGGCGTCATGGAAGCTCTGCGCGCCGAAGGGCTCCGGCATCACGACCGATTCGATGGCTTGGGGGTAGATTCGCTTTTCCATGTCTCAATATAGAGACTCAGGATGGCGCTTGGGAGGGGGAAGCGGGGCCGCGAAAGCCGACAGCGTCGATTTTCTTCGGATGTGTTCAAGGCGCGCTGGCTACGAGCCAGTCGCGCCGTCCGACACTCTATAGAGCTTGCCCGCGTTGCAGGCTGATCAGCAGCACGAAACCGACGCTCCTGTTCTTATTCGCCGGCGCCTCGATCCTATGCCCCGTGTCGGCGCGCATCATCGGCACCGCCAGCACCGGGGCGGCGAGCAGCATCAGGATGAGCATTGCCCGCGGCAGCAGCCGGAGGATCTTTGTGGCGTTATCGGCGATGCGGTTCATCTTCGTGGTGCCCTGTTTGCAGCTTCTTGGTCGATGTTCAGTTTGTCGTTTCAGCGCTCGAATTGGTTCACCGGGCTGGGAATGAAGCCGCCGGCCCTTCCCATGCACGGGCAGGATGGCCGGTCTCCGCGACCAGGATCGCGAAGAGCATGCCGAACAGGCTCATCAGCAGGCAGACGATGGTGAAGCGACGGGCAAGCATTTCTCTCTCCTTCAATGCGGGAGAGAATGCCGGAATGCCTCTGAACCGGTTCTGAGACCGGTATTCATCTGCGGTTCAAAATGATTGACGGGCTCTTGAAGAGTTGTCGGCGGGCCTGGACCGGGTCAGGCAGAGCGCCGCCGCCGAAAAAAACGGGGCCGCTCGGGCCCCGTCTCGGATGAAATCGGAAGGTCTGTTACAGCTTGTGCCAGGTCTGGCTCTTGCAGATCAGGCCGCCGAGCACGCAGCCGCTCATCTTGAGCGAGGTGCCGGACAGCGTCGCTTTGCCGGAATAGGTCTTGTCTGTTTCCGGGTCAGTTATGGTGCCGGTGTATTTGTTGTCGCCAGCCGCCTTGAAGGAGCCGATCGTCTTGCCGGAGTACTTGCCGGACTTCAGGGTGATGGAGAACGCATCGCTGCCGGCGATCGCCGCTGTGGAGCCGGCCTGCGTCTTCCAATTGCCTTCGATCGGGTCGGCCCACGCGGCGCCCGCCATGATCAAGGTGGCCGCCAGGGCCAGGCTCATCTTGCGAAACATATTGTCGTATCCTCCCAATGAGCATGCGTCGGGCTCCGGTCCGCATTCCAGTCCCTTACGCAAAGGTAAAGCTAATCCAGCTCCCGCCAAAACAAAAGCGGTGCCGCGACGGAAGGTTGCAAGGTTTTCACCTCGCGCATGGCCGAAAATGAACGCGGCGGGAAAAACGCTTCGATTCCCGTGGTTAGCGAAGTCTTGATTCCATCCCCGCCAATTTTCATCGAATTTGACGCAAAACCGCGCAAACGCTGGATTTCCATGCTTAACAATTTCCCGCGTTTACCTCTTGTTTTGGCTTTGTTTTCCTCAAATTAAGCAAGCCATTTAACGACGGATTCAAGGCCAGGCTTCATCCTCGAAAGCATCGAAAGAGCGGCCCGCCCCGAGGGAAATCAAGGGACAGAAGGAGGCAGCTCTCGGGAGCCAGACAGGGGATTGCAATGGCACGTTTTGAAATGCTTGAAGACGGCTTCGGCGCCATGGGGGCGACCGCCCAGGCCGACATTCTTTTCGAACTGGGCATGATGTATGCGACTGGCCGCGATTGCGAGACCGACGTCGTCGCTGCCCACAAATGGTTCAACATCGCCGCGATCAAGGGGTCGGTCCGTGCCGCCGAGCTGCGCTCGGAACTGTCTGCCACCATGTCGAAGGTGGAGATCGCCATGGCGCTGCGCGAAGCCCGCGAATGGATGACGATGCACTGATCCTGCGCTTGGCGCCCGGACGTTGATTTTGACAAGGCCGCGAAAAGACGGCCGGCCTACAAGACCAAGAACGCGGCAGGCCAACAAGGCAAAGTCGCGCGACCAAACAGGGAAGCGAGCGGGTTTCAGGCGCGGGGGCGTCTAGGGAGCTCGACTGCAAAAGCCGTGACCGACCGAAACAAGGTCGGCACGGCTTTTTGCATTACGCATGGTAATCACGCGGGCGCGTGGCCCAAGAAATCCTCGCCGGAATGAACCAAATCCCTTTGCATTGTCCTCTCGACAGTTCCGGCGAAGGATGAAATTGTCCCGGCTCTGTGGAAGAAGCGCGGCCATGCCGCCGCGCATGAGTGGAGGAGTTCTTATAGTCATGAAAAGATTGGGTATTTTGAGCGCGGCCGCATTCGGCCTGATGATGAGCGCCCCGGTTGCCTTCGCCGACGACATCACCATTTCGGTGGTCGGCCCGATGACGGGCCAGCTTGCCACCATCGGTGACCAGTTCAAGCAGGGCGCGCAGGCTGCCGCCGACGCCATCAACGCCGCCGGCGGCGTCAACGGCTCCAAGATCAAGCTCGACATCGAGGACGACCAGTGCGACCCCAAGCAGGCGGTCTCGGTGGCCAACCGCATCGTCGCCAATGGCGTCAAGTTCGTCGACGGCCATGCCTGCTCGGGCTCGAGCATCCCGGCTTCCGCCGTCTATGCCGAAGCCGGCACGCTGATGATGAGCCCGGCCTCGTCGAACCCGGTGCTGACCGACGCCGCCGCCAAGTCCGGCTGGCCGACAATCATGCGCCTCTACACGCGCGACGACGCGCAGGGCGCCTTCATCGGCCCGTGGATCGCCAAGAAATATGCCGGCAAGAACGTCGTTATCCTTCACGACAAGAGCGCTTACGGCCAAGGCGTTGCCGACGCCGTCAAGGCGACGATGAATGCCGGGGGTCTCAAGGAGGTCGATTATGAAGGCATCAATGCCGGCGAGAAGGACTATTCGGCCCTCGTCACCAAGCTGAAGGAACTCAAGGCCGATGTGGTCTATTTCGGCGGCTACCACCCGGAGGCTGGCCTCATCCTGCGCCAGTCGGCGGAGCAGAACGTCAAGTTCCAGCTGATCATGCCGGACTCGATCGCCTCGCCGGAATTCTGGCAGGTCGCCGGCCCTGCCGGTGAAGGCACGCTGTTTGTCTTCCCGTCGGACCCGCAAGCCAAGCCCGAGGCAAAGGACGCGGTCGCCAAGATCAAGGCTGGCGGCTTCACCCCGGAAGGCTTCACGCTGTTCTCCTATGCCGTGATCCAGGCCGTCGCCGAAGGCGTCAAGCGTGCCGGCACCGACGACCCGGCCAAGGTCGCCGAGGCGCTGAAGAACGGCAAGCCGATCAGCACAGTTGTCGGCGACGTCATCTTCGATGAGAAGGGCGACCTGAAGAACGCCAGCTACGACATCAACCAGTGGCACGACGGCAAATACGCGCCGATCAAGCCGTAAGTCGGTTCTGTTTGTGCGAAGGTGGCCGGGTTCCTCCCGGCCATTTTCGTTTTAGCCGCGGCTGTCGTCCGCGAATCGCACGAGCACGGTGCCGTCGCTGACCTGCGCACCCTCGGCCGCGATCTCGGCGATCAACCCGTCATGCGGGGCGGCGATCATGTGTTCCATTTTCATCGCCTCGAGGATCAGAAGCGGCTGGCCCTTGATCACCGCATCGCCAGCCGCGGCCCGCACCAGCTTGACCAGTCCCGGCATCGGCGCGCGCAGGCTGCCCGAGGCGCCACCCGCCTCGTCGGCTTTGGCCAGCGGATCGGGAACCGTGAAGGTGTAACCCACCGCGCCTTCGAAGACGGTGACATGGCCTGGCCAGCGGACCGCGCGCGGCATGGTCCTCAGATCATGCGTGTTCACCGCATCATGCGGCGCTTCCAGCGCCACCCGGAAACGGCCGTCCGGCCGTGCCGACACCCGCGCCAGGATATTCTCCTCGCCATGGCGCAGGCGGATGCGGCGCGCGAGCGTGTGGAAATGCGCATAGCCTGAAAGCGTCGACCAAGGATCGGCGGCCGCACCTGGCGCGCCGGCGTCGGTCGCGGTCAGCGCCGCGGCGGCGATCGTCTCGTCGTTCGGCGCGGGGATCTCGGTGAGCGCCTCTCGATGCCTGCCGATCAGTCCGGTATCGACATCGCCTGCCGTGAAATCGGCGTCGGCCGCGAGCGCCGCCAGGAAGGCGGTGTTGACGGTGGAGCCGGCCACTTCCGTCCGCGCCAGCGTCTCGCGCAGCGCGCCCAGCGCCGTGGTCCGGTCCTTGCCGTGCACCACCAGCTTGGCGATCATCGGGTCATAGTAGGGCGAGATCGCGTCGCCGGCGCGCACGCCGGTCTCGATGCGCATCGCGGCGCCATCCGGGGCTGACTCGGGGAATTTGAGGTGATGCAGCGTGCCGGTTGCCGGGAGGAAGCCTTTTGCGGCGTCCTCGGCATAGAGGCGAGCCTCGAAAGCGTGGCCGGAAAGGGCGATCTCTCCTTGCGTCTTCGGCAGCTTTTCACCGGACGCGACACGCAACTGCCATTCGACAAGGTCGACGCCGGTGACCATTTCGGTGACCGGGTGCTCGACCTGCAGCCGGGTGTTCATCTCCATGAACCAGAAGCGGTCGGCCTTCAGACCTTCGGAAGCATCGACGATGAACTCGATTGTACCGGCGCCCGAATAGTTGATCGCCTTGGCGGCCTTTACGGCTGCCTCCGTCATCGCCTTGCGCAGCACGGGCGTCATGCCGGGGGCAGGCGCCTCTTCGATCACCTTCTGGTGGCGGCGCTGTGCAGAGCAGTCGCGTTCGAAAAGATGCACGGCATTGCCGAAATTGTCGCCGAACACTTGGCACTCGATATGGCGCGGCTTGTCGACGTATTTTTCGACGAGCACGCGATCGTCGCCGAAGGCCGCTTTCGCTTCGCGCCGCGCGCCCGACAGCGCTTCGGAGAAATCGTCGGGATGGTCGACGCGGCGCATGCCTTTGCCGCCGCCGCCGGCGCGCGCCTTGATCAGAACGGGGTAACCGATCTCGCGCGCCTTGGAGGCAAGCAGCACGATCTCCTGGGCCTCGCCATGATAACCCGGTACCACCGGCACGCCGGCCGCCTCCATCAGCCGCTTGGCGGCGTCCTTCAATCCCATGGCGCGGATCGAGGCGGCGCCCGGACCGATGAAGACGAGGCCTGCCGCCGTCACCTGGTCGACGAAGTCCGGATTCTCCGACAGGAAGCCGTAACCGGGATGGATCGCCTCGGCACCGGTCGCGAGCGCCGCTGCAACTATGTTGTCGCCGCGCAGATAGCTTTCACCGACAGGCGAGGGGCCGATATGCACTGCCTCGTCTGCCATCTCGACATGCAAGGCGCGGGCGTCGGCGTCGGAATAGACGGCCATGGTGCGTACGCCGAGCCTGCGGGCGGTTCGGATGACGCGACAGGCGATCTCGCCGCGATTGGCGATCAGGATCTTGCCGAACATGGAGCCTCCCGGTTTTGCGTCGGGCGGCGCCAGTCCAGTAGGCGCCGATTTACTTCGAAACCGCGATCGCGCAGCCGCCGCTCGCAGTTTTGACCTTCCACCTTTTGAAGCCGCTCTGACAGGCGCGCAAGGCAATATCCTCTGCTGCCTTCTGCGAAGGGGCGTTCAGCTTTACGCTGCAGAAAATGTGCAGATCCACGACGCGCGAATAGAACGTCGTGGCGTAAGCCGAATGGCCGCTCGCCCCGATATAGGCAAGGTAGGATTTGTAACAGGCTTCCTTCGGATCGAGCGAGAGAGTTGGGGCAAAGCGTTTGTCGCCGATCTTTCCAGCCAGCGATTCCGCCGAGCCCACACTGGGCGCGACAATCATAAGCAATCCCGAAAGTATCGAGGCGATCGCTTGTCGTGAGTATTTCAATCCCATTTTGAGCCCATCCCCATTTGAAAATGCAGGATGAGCAGTACCGAATATTTTTCGCCTGAGCTAGCCATTCAGACATGGTTCGCCTTTGTCTGCACCAGGGAATCTTTTGATCCATAAGTTCAGCCCTCTCCAAGAACAGCAACGGCTTGCCCGTAAAGTTCAGCCGTCTGTTCGTCGAAGCAGCAGAAAGTAACGGTCTCTAGAAGCGTGTCTTGTCGCAGGAAGTCGGTTACGGTGTCGACGGCAATGCCGGTCGCTTCGATCTTCGGATAGCCGTAGATGCCGGTCGAGATTGCTGGGAACGCGATCGTTAGACAGCCTTGGTCGGTGGCGATTTCGAGCGAGCGCCGATAGCACGAGGCAAGCAGGCCGGCCTCGCCCTCGCCGCCGCCCTGCCAGACCGGACCGACCGTGTGGATGATGAAACGCGCCGGCAGGCGGTAGCCTCTGGTCAGTTTGGCGTCGCCGGTCTTGCAGCCGTTCAGCATCCGGCACTCGGCGACCAGATCCGGTCCGGCCGCGCGGTGGATGGCGCCGTCGACGCCGCCGCCGCCGAGCAGCGAGGAATTGGCGGCATTGACGATCGCGTCGACCGAAAGCCTGGTGATGTCGCCGGTGTGGATGCGGATCCGATCGCTGATGCTCATCGTCACATCCTGAACACGCCGAACTTCGTCTTCTCGATGCCGGCGTTGAGCGCCGCCGAAAGGCTGAGCGTCAGCACCTCGCGGGTTCTGGCCGGATCGATGATGCCATCGTCCCAGAGCCGCGCCGAGGAATAGAGGGGGTGGCCTTCATGCTCGTATTTCATCAGGATCGGTTTCCTGAACTTCGCTTCCTCCTCGGCGCTCCATTCACCGCCCTTACGCTCGATGCCTTCCCGCTTGACCATGGCCAGCACGGTCGCCGCCTGCTCGCCGCCCATCACCGAGATGCGCGCGTTCGGCCACATCCATAGGAAGCGGGGCGAATAGGCGCGGCCGCACATGCCGTAATTACCGGCGCCGAACGAGCCGCCGATGATCACGGTGAGCTTCGGCACCTTTGCGGTGGCGACCGCCATCACCAGCTTGGCGCCGTCCTTGGCGATGCCACCGGACTCGTATTTGCGCCCGACCATGAATCCGGTGATGTTTTGCAGGAAGATCAGCGGAATGCGGCGCTGGCAGCAGAGCTCGATGAAATGCGCGCCCTTCAGCGCGCTTTCCGAGAAGAGCACGCTATTGTTGCCGAGAATGCCGACCGGCATGCCGTGCAAGTGCGCGAAGCCGGTGACCAGTGTCGTGCCGTAATTCTGCTTGAACTCGTCGAACTCCGAACCGTCGACAAGGCGCGCAATCACCTCGCGCACGTCGTAGGGCTGGCGCAGGTCGGTCGGCACGACGCCGTAGAGTTCCCGCGGGTCGTAAAGCGGTTGAATCGGTTCCCGCAGATTGAGGCTTACGGCCTTGTTCCGATTGAGGTTTCTGATGATACGCCGGCAAATGGCCAAGGCGTGTTCGTCGTCCATGGCGTAGTGGTCGGCGACGCCGGAAAGCCTGGTATGGACATCCGCGCCGCCAAGCTCCTCGGCGCTGACGTCTTCGCCCGTGGCCGCCTTCACCAGCGGCGGCCCCCCGAGGAAGATCGTCGCCTGGTTGCGCACCATGATCGTCTCGTCCGACATCGCCGGCACATAGGCGCCGCCCGCCGTGCAGGAACCCATCACGCAGGCGATCTGCGGGATGCCGGCCGCCGACATGTTGGCCTGGTTGTAGAAGATGCGGCCGAAATGCTCGCGGTCGGGGAAGACTTCGTCCTGGTTGGGCAGATTGGCGCCGCCGCTGTCGACGAGGTAAACACAGGGCAGATTGTTCTGCAGCGCGATCTCCTGCGCTCTGAGATGCTTCTTCACCGTCAGCGGATAATAGGTGCCGCCCTTCACCGTCGCGTCGTTGACGACGACCATCACCTCCGTGCCCTCGACCCGGCCGACGCCGGTGATGATGCCGGCCGACGGAATGTCCTCGCCATACATCGACCAAGCCGCGAACTGGCCGACCTCGAGGAAGGGCGAGCCGGTGTCGAGCAGCTGCGCCAGCCGCTCGCGCGGCAATAGCTTGCCGCGCGCGACGTGGCGTTCGCGCGCCTCGTCGGAGCCGCCGCGCTCGATGCCTGCCGCCTTCTCGGAAATGTCAGCGACCATTTCCCGCATGCGCTCGGCATTGGCGCGGAAGGTGTCGGAGGAGGGAGAAACCTGGGTTTGCAGTGTGGCCAATTTGTTCCTCACACCTCTTGATGCCGTAGCGGAACCAGTGTAACAGCCCGCGCCCGGATGCCGCGTGCCAAGCGTGGCATCTTTTGTACGTATGACACCCTCAGGAGGCGACGATGGAAAGCATGGATATGCGTTTCACCAGATGTCTCCCTTCGGCAATGGCCTGACGCCGCCGAAGGGCGGCCTTCCACGTCCCGAATCGGAGCAAGAGGAACACGGCGCACGCTGGCGCTGTGGGTGTCATCATGTATTTGCGGTTTGTAACGCCGCTGATCCATCCGAACAGCCGGGTGGAGACCGGCTTTTTCCACGCGTCCTGGTACCTGTACCGCAACGGATGCCCGGACTGGATCCATGACGAATTGGACGATCAGTTCGACTGGTTCAACCGGCATCTGCCCATTCCAGGCCGGGTTGGCCGGCATTTCAAGCGACGGAATTCGATCTGGGGCATCTGCTGGTTCCATCCGGACGCCAGGGAAGCGATCAGTCGTGCGCGTTATTGTGCCTGGCTGATCGAGGAAGGCGGTTTGCCGGTGCGGCCGATCACGTCGGCGCATCAGCGCGAGGTCCTGTGGCGCGACGCGCATCAGATCGTCGCCAAGCCAACCGACGACCTGCCCAAGGCGTTCGGTTGAGATGGCGGAGAGGGGCATCACACCCCCTCCGCCATGATTTCGCGGCCGATCAGCCAGCGGCGGATCTCGCTGGTGCCGGCGCCGATCTCGTAGAGCTTGGCGTCGCGCAGCAGCCGTCCCGCCGGGTAATCGTTGATATAGCCGTTGCCACCGAGAAGCTGGATGGCGTCGAGCGCCATCTGCGTCGCCTTTTCGGCCGCGAAGAGCACGCAGCCGGCGGCGTCCTTGCGCGTGGTCTCGCCGCGGTCGCAGGCGGCGGCAACCGCATAGACGTAAGCCCGCGCGGCGTTCATCGTCGTGTACATGTCGGCGAGCTTGCCCTGCACCAGCTGGAACATGCCGATCGGCTGGCCGAACTGCTTGCGCTCATGGACGTAAGGCACAGCCACGTCGAGGCAGGCCGCCATCAGCCCGATCGGTCCTCCGGAAAGCACCGCACGCTCATAGTCGAGCCCCGACATCAGCACCTCGACACCGCGCCCTTCCTCATGCAGCACATTCTCGAACGGCACCTCGACATCCTCGAAGACGAGCTCACCGGTGTTGGAGCCGCGCATGCCGAGCTTGTCGAGCTTTTGAGCGACCGAAAAGCCGGCAAAAGTCTTTTCAACGATGAAAGCGGTGATGCCGCGCGAATGCCGCTCCGGATCGGTCTTGGCGTAGACCACCATCGTTCCGGCGTCGGGGCCGTTGGTGATCCACATTTTCGAGCCGTTGAGCACATAGCGGTCGTTGCGCTTTTCGGCGCGCAGCCTCAGCGACACCACGTCGGAGCCGGCTCCGTGCTCCGACATCGCCAGCGCGCCGACGGTTTCGCCCGAGCAGAGGGCCGGCAGGTACTTCTCCTTCTGCGCCGGCGTGGCCCAGCGATTGATCTGGTTGACGCAGAGATTCGAGTGCGCGCCGTAGGAGAGGCCGACGGAGGCCGAAGCCCGCGAAATCTCCTCCATGGCCACGACATGCGCGAGGTAGTTCATGCCGGTTCCGCCGAAATCAGGGTCGGCGGTGATGCCGAGCAGGCCGAGCGCGCCGAGCTCGCCCCACAGATGCGCGGGAAATTCGTTGCAGCGGTCGATCTCCGCCGCGATCGGCGCGATCCTGTCCTGGGCGAAGCGCCGCACGGTGTCGCGCAGCGCCTCGATGTCGGGATCAAGTCCGAAACTGAGCGTGTTCGTGTACATGCCGTTCCTCCCTGCGCACGCCCCGGTCTTCGCGGGATCATGCCTGTATCAGAGTGCCGCGGCGTTCCCGGCGCGCCTGGAAGGACGCGCGGTGCCATGGCTGATTGTCGCGCCGACCAGGCGCATTGTCATCGAAAGATATGATGCGGTGACCTCGGCGATCGACAGCCGCTCGTCCGGCCGGAACCAGACGATGACGCCCGTCATCATCTGGATCAGCGCCATGGCAGTCAGGCCTGTATCGTCGATCTCGAAAGCGCCGGCCTCGACGCCGTCGCGCAGGATCGTGCGCAGCTCCTTCTCATAGGCCGTGCGCATCTTCAGTATCTGCGTCAGTCTTTCATGCGACAGGCTGCGCAACTCCATGTTGGAGACATGGGTGGCGTGGCGCCGCTCGATGTGAAAGGCGATGTGGTTCTCGACATAGGCGGCAAGCCGGGTGACCGGATCGGCGCTCGCCGGCCGCGCCGCGTCCCAGGCCCTGAGCAGACCTTCCATATGCTCTCGCATCAAGGTGAAAAGCAGATATTCCTTGGTCGGAAAGTAGCGGTAGAGCGCAGCCGCCTGCACGCCGACCTCCGCCGCCAGCTGCCGCATCGACATCGCCTCATAACCCAGGCGCGCGATCAGGCTGACAGCCGCCTCGCGGACTGCCGCCTCGGTCTTTTCCCCGTCTGAGCCTGTGGTACGCGCCATGTTCGCCTCTCGGGATGAATTAATAAAACGAACGTTTAATTAATTCAACCCTTTATTGACGGAAGCTGCCAACGGCAGGCGACGCGCCCGTTGAAGCTAGATGACGATCTTGAAGTCCGCCGGCGCATCGGCAGCGCTATCCACTATCTCGACTTTCGAGACAGCCGCGCCCCGCGGCCCTTGCCACAGACGTTCGATCATCGCGCCGACGGCGCTGTCGGCGCCGGCGATCAACGCCGATACCGAACCATCGCTTTCGTTTCGGACCCAACCAGTCAAGCCGAGGCGCACGGCTTCGCCGCGTGTCCACATTCTATAGCTGACACCCTGCACCCTGCCGGAAATACGCGCCTGAACTGCTCGTTGCTGGCCCCGCATCGTTCATGCTCCGTGCGTCAAGCCGGAATCTGGCACAGGACCAGCTAAAGGCAACAGGCCGGACGCTGCCGGATGCGACCGAGGCTAATTACCCCGCGCCGCCGCCAGCGCGCCTGGCAGTTCCTCGCCCAAGATGTCGAGCTCGTGGTCGAGGCCGACGCTGATCCTTATGCAGCGATCGAGCCGTGGTGCCATCGGCTTGCGGATGAAGACGTCGCGCGACAAGAGATTCTGCATCACCTTCAGCGCGAAGGCGCCGTCGCGGCCGCAGTCGATGGTGACGAAATTGGTCGCCGACGCCAAAGGTTTCAGGTCATTCTGCCTGGCGATGGCTGAGATGCGCTCGCGGCCCGCGGCCACGCGGGCCACCACGGAGCGCAAATAGTCCTGATCGGCAAGCGCCTCGAGACCTGCGATCTGCGCCATGCGGCTGACGCCGTAGTGGTTGCGGATCTTTTCGAAGTCGCGGATCACCTCGGCCTCCGCCACGGCATAGCCGCAGCGTATGCCGGCCAGCCCGTAGGCCTTGGAGAAGGTGCGCATGCGGATGACGTTCGGCCGCGCGACATCGATCGCCGGCAGCGCCGAGGCTGGGCCTAGCTCACCATAAGCTTCGTCCAGCACCAGCATGGTGGTTTCCGGCAGCGCTTCGATGAAGCGGACGACATCCGGCGCCTCCCACCAGCTTCCCATCGGATTGTCGGGATTGGAGAGATAGACCAGCGGCGCCTTTTCGCTGGCGACCTTGGCGAGGAGCCCGTCCAGGTCTTCCTTGTCGTTGGCATAAGGCACCGTCACCAGGCGGCCGCCGACGCCGGCGATGTGGAAGTTGAAGGTGGGGTAAGCGCCGAGCGAGGTCACCACCGCGTCGCCCGGGGCGACATACATGCGAGCCACCAGGCCGAGCAGGCCGTCAATACCTTCGCCGACGACCACGTTCTCGACGGCCACGCCGTGATGCGCCGCCGCCGCAACCTTCAGGTCGTAATTGTCGGGATCGCAATACATCCACTGGTCGCGCGCGACGCTCTCCATCCGGGCGATGACGCGCGGCGAGGGCCCGAAACTGCTCTCATTGGCGCCGATGCGGGCGCGAAACGGCCGTCCGCGCTCGCGCTCCTGCGCCTCCGGACCGACGAACGGCACCGTGGTGGGAAGCGCGCCGATGATCGGCGTGAGGGAAGGGCGACGAAGCATGGCACAGGCTCGCGTGGTGAAGGGGTGTTCTTGCTAGCGTGGGAGACACAGGGGCGCAAGTTGCGGAAATGCGTTCAAGGCTGGATTCTGCAGGCCCGTTTTGCTAGCGAGACAGGATGAACAATCGATTGCCGCCCGCTTGGGCAAAGCACCTGAAAACTCAACCGGCCGCGAAGACAGCGTCGTCGAAAGCTGCACCACCAACAATCAAACCGCAGCCCGGTCCATCGCGAGCGCAGGCCGACGACATGCTGTTGAGGCAGGCATATGAGTTGCAGAAAGCAGAACGGCTGCCGGAGGCTGAGGAACTTTGCTTCAGGGTTCTGGCAAGAACGCCAAACCATCCGTTGGCTTACTACATCCTGGGGACGCTCGGGGTCGGACACGACGACGAGAAAGCCTTGCGATATCTTGCTCGGGCAGTTGGAGAAGAGCCGCAAAATCCTTACTACCATCTTACCCTCGGCGAAGTGTATCTGAAGCTCAGCGAATTTACGCCGGCAATCAGCCACATTCAGCACGCCCTGGAATTGAAGCCGGACCTGGTGGAAGCGCTTTGCGCCTTGGGTGACGCGTACAATGCGTTTGATAAGGGGGAAATGGCGCTGCCGCTTTTCGAGAAGGCGCTCAAGATCAATCCAGATCATCCTCTGGCTCGGATGGGGCTGCCCCACGCGCTCACAAGCCTCGGTCGTATGGACGAAGCCGCGGTTCATTTGAAGGAGGCAATAGATCAGCGCATCTCGGTGCCGGTTGCCTACAACGCACTTGTACACACGCGCAAATTCACGGAAGAGCCACCCGAACTCGCGGCTATCCTGACGGAGCTTCGAAAACAAGAACACGGGTCGGAGGGAGCACAGCAGCTCCATCATGCTGCTGGAAAGGTATTCAATGACCTCCGTCGCCACAAGGAAGCGATGGACCACTTCAAAGCAGGAAATCAAGCCGGCCGCAAATTCGATCTGGAGAATTACCGTCTCTGGGTTGACGCCATGATCGAAACCTTCACACCCGAACTGGTTGCCTCGAAGGCTGCTCATGGAAATCCCTCAGAGCTGCCGGTGTTCGTCGTCGGAATGCCGCGCTCTGGCACGACACTGGCGGAGCAGATCTGCGCCAGCCATCCCAATGTTCATGGCGCGGGCGAACTGAGCAAACTCAGGCGGATAGCGAACGGAATCGGCCTTGGATACGCTTCTAGTGAGAATCTGCATGAAGCAATCACCTCGACTACGGCTGAGCTGTCCGGAATGCTGGCGGCGGAGCACCTTGCTTATCTTCGAGAGCGGGCTCCGAATGCGCTTCGAGTTGTCGACAAGATGCCTCACAATTTCGAGTTGATCGGACTAATCGGTATTCTCTTTCCCAACGCACGGATTATTCATTGCCGGCGCGATGCCATCGACAATTGCATTTCCTGCTTCATCCTGAAATTTACTGACGCGCATAGCTACAGCACTGATCTTGAAACACTGGGTCTTTACTACCGGGAATATGACCGCCTAATTCGACACTGGAACAAGGTTCTACCGGGCCGCATCTTCGAAAATCGGTATGAGACTTTGATTGAAAATCAGGAGGAGCAATCGCGCCGCCTGATAGATTATCTCGGGCTGCCCTGGGACGATGCCTGTCTGCGCTTTTTTGACAGGGATGGCCCGGTAAATACCTACAGCAAGTGGCAGGTTCGCCAGCCGATTTACAAATCGTCCGTCAAACGGTGGAAGAATTATGAAAGCGAGATCCAGCCGTTGATCGAAGCGTTAGGCGATCTGGCCGAGATATAAGCCGGATCGAGTTGCGCGAAAGACTTCGCCAATATTCGCCATCAATGGCACCGATCGCGCGGTTTGATTCTGCCGACAATGTGATGACGCTCGGCGCGGCGCGGCTGGATTTGAGCGGTTGTTTTTGCTAGCGAAAGTCAATGAGCAACCGTTTGTCGCCCGCCTGGTCCAAGCACCTGAAGTCCGGCCCTGCGCCGAAGCACAGATGGCCACAGGCAAGCCCACCACAGCCCAGCCTCCAGAAAGCGAATTCGCTTGCCCGCGTGCAGGCCGATGACGCGTTGCTGATGAACGCCTATGAGCATCAGCAAGCCAAACGGCTCAGTGAAGCCCAGGACTTGTGTTTGCAGGTGCTGGCCCGGACGCCAAACCATCCGCTGGCCCTGTACATCATGGGCACCCTCTGCCTAGGCTACGACGACGAAGCGGCTCTGCGCTATTTCGGACGTGCGATTGCTGAGGAGCCCAAGAATCCTTATTACCATCTCAGCCTCGGCGAGGCCTACGGCAAGCTGAGTGAATATTCGGCAGCGATCAACCATATCCAATATGCCCTGGAAGTGCAGCCTGATCTCGTGGAGGCCCTTTGTGCCTTGGGGCGCATTTACACCCAGTTCGACAAACCCGATCTGGCTTTGCCACTTTATGAAAAAGCGCTGAAGGTCAACCGCGATCATCCTAAGGCGCGGATCGGAATAGCGGCTGCGCTCACCGGCCTTGGGCGTATGGATGAGGCCGCCTCCTATCTCAAGGAAGCGATCGAACGTCGCGTCGACGTGGCGGCCGCCTACTACGACCTTGTGCAGACCCGAAAGTTCGATGAGGAGCCCGCCGAACTGCAGTCGATCCTTCGCGATCTGGCCAGTCCGGGACTTACGCCGGAGGCCAGAGCGAGTTTGAACTATGCCGCCGGCAAGGTGGAGAATGACCTCAAGCGCTTTGCGGAGGCCTTCGGCCATTTCAAGAAGGCGAAGCAAGCGGAAGGCTACAAGTTCGACATCGACCAGTATCGTCGTTTCGTAGACTTGACGATTGAAACCTTCACGCCGGACTTGTTTGCGGCAAGGTCTGGTTACGGTAATCCTTCCGAAGCACCTGTGTTCGTGGTGGGCATGCCGCGCTCGGGTACTACGCTGACCGAACAGATATGCGCCAGTCATCCCGAGGTCCACGGGGCGGGCGAGCTCAGCAAGCTGAGGCGGGTGGCGAATGCGATCGGCCTGAACGCCTCCGCCTCCGATTTGAACAAACCGATCGCGACGATCACCGAAGACTTGTCCAAGACGTTGGCCGAGGAGCACCTTTCCTATCTGCGGGAGCGTGCTCCGGCCGCGCAGCGTATCATCGACAAGATGCCGCATAATTTCGAATTGATCGGCCTGCTTACGCTTCTGTTCCCAAATGCGCGCATCATTCACTGTCGCCGCGATGCCATCGACAATTGCGTGTCATGCTATGTCCTGCCCTTCAGCTCGGCGCACAGCTATAATACGGACCTGCAGGCGCTCGGCCTCTACTATCGCGAATACGACCGCTTGATGCGTCACTGGAACGAGGTGTTCCCGGGCCGCATTTTCGAGAACCGCTACGAGACACTTGTGGAGGACCAGGAGGCGCAGTCGCGCCGTCTCATCGATTATCTCGGGCTGCCGTGGGACGATGCGTGCTTGCGCTTCTTTGACAGGGAAGGGGCCGTCACAACGCCAAGCCGGTGGCAGGTCCGTCAGCCGATCTACAAATCCTCCGTGAAGCGCTGGAAGAATTACGAAAGTGAGATTCAGCCCCTTGTCGAAGCCTTGGGGGATCTTGCGGACACCTGACCGCCAGTGAAGTTCAGGCAAGCGCATGGTGGCGCTGGTCCAGCATCAATAAAGCAACGACTTGGAAGCGCGTCGCTTGCGTCCGGTCTTCGTGTACTTTGAGGGTCGTCATCCCATGAAGCCGGTCCGAGCAAACACAATCGGCAGCGCCTGACCGATTCGCAATCACTCTTAGAAAATATCGGGCACCAATTTGGTGTCGCACCGCCGCGATGTCCGAACGGACGCGCGGCGTGATACAGCAGGTCACGATCTCCGCCCGTTTTGGCCGGAACTGCGCCAAAGGCAGAGCGGTTCCTCGAACGTGATGGGTCGTCATAGCGCGGCGGCAAGCTCGCTCCGACGAGCGCGTTCAATGAAAAAACCCGGCAGTCGCCCGCCGGGTTTTTCGTCTCTTACAGATATCGACCTTAGAAGTCGCGCTGGAAGCGGAGGATACCGCCGACGCTGTTCTTCTTGGTGGCATTGGTCCAAGTGAAGTTCTCGCCGAGCGGGTTCGCGTCGCCGAACTTGCCAGCATGGAGGTAGTCCACTTCGGCCGTGACCGTGAAGCCCGGAACCAGCGTGTAGGCAACGTTAGCCGCAACGCCAAGATTCTTCCACTGGTCAGCAGAAATCTGCGCGTTGAACGAGGCCTTCTCGTTGAACTTGTAGGTGCCGCCGCCCCACACTGCCCAGCTGCCGCCCCACGGCTTGTAGAAGCCGCGACCGCCAGCGAAGTCAACGTAGGTTGAATCCTCGAGGTGGCTCTTGGAACCAAAGCCGCCCATGATGAACAGCGAGATCGCATCGTTCACGTTCACGTCCAAGCGAACCTTGCCGGACACCGATTCGTAGTTGCTGTCATAAGCAACGACACCGGTGATGGCGCCCCAACCCTGCGTCCACTTCACGCCGCCGACGATGTGCGGGACATAAGAGTCGATCGTGCCAACGCCGTAATAATGGCCAAAGGTCTGATTGCCACCGCCCGAACCTTCTTCGAGCGAGACCACAGCCGAGAAGCCGTTGCCGGCGTCGAAGTAGTACTGGATCTTGTTAGTCTGGAAGCCGCCGTAGGGGACCAGCGTATCGTTGATGACGTTGCCCGCGTAGCCGACGAACGTGTCGAAGGCCGATTCGTCGAGACCAACGCGCAGGCCACCGAGCTGGATGTAGGCGAAGTGCAGATCAAAGGACTTATTTTCAGCCGAGTTGATGGCATAGTCGGCGTTGTGATTACCGAAATTCATGCGCATTTCGGTATAGGTCTTCAACGTGCCGAGCTCGGTTTCCTGGCCTGTCCAGGTCTTCAGCGTGAAGCGGGTGTTCTTCAGCCAAGTACCCTGGTCCTTGCCGTCCTTGACGTCGCCGCTGCGAGCGCCATCGAACGAACCTATGTCGCCGCCGGCGGCATCATAGCGAACGTAGCCGCCGATGCGCAGGCAGGTCTCGGTGCCCGGGATGTAGAAGTAGCCGGCGCCGTAGACGTCGCAGATCTTGACGTATTCGGCCGGTTCCGGCTCGGCGACGGTCACCGCGTCGGCGGCGCGAGCACCGGA
>NZ_JARTVT010000034.1:11708-69463 GCF_029625685.1 Mesorhizobium sp. WSM4976 | reverse complement strand
CACCAGAACCGGCAGGGCGCGGAAGATGTCAGTGTAGCCGATGGCGAGCCAGCGCAGCGGCTTCGGCGCGTAGAGCCTTGACCGTCGAGGAATCCGCCGGCGCGTCGGTGCCGAACCACTTCTTGTGGATGGCGGCCAGCGTCCCGTCCTTCTTCATCGCCGTCAGCGCGTCGTTGAGCTTGCCGAGCAGCGGATGGTCCTTGCTCATCATCAAGCCGTACTGCTCGCCGGTCTTGATGCGTTCCTTGACGACGAGGTCCTTCATCTTCTTGAACGAGTACTGCATGCCGGGGATATCGCTGACTGCGGCATCGACCCGACCGGCGCTGAGATCGAGCAACAGGTTCTGCTGCGTGTCGTAGCCCTTCACGTCGCTGAAGCCGTCGGCGGCCTGATGGTTCTTGACCCAGGTCTCTCCGGTCGAGCCGGAGAGCACGCCGACGACCTTGCCCTTGAGATCGGCTTCCTTGCTGATCGCACTGTCTGTCTTGGTGGCGATGCCCATGTCGGAATCATAATAGGGCTGGGTGAAGGAGAGCGTCTTCAACCGCTCCGGGGTGATGGTGATCGACGAGATCGCGACATCGATGCGGTTGGAACTGACAGCCGCGAACAGCGCCTGGAAGCCGAGATCGGCGATATCGGTGGTCATGCCGATGCGCTTGGCCGCTTCGTTGACGATGTCGACCTCGAAACCCTCGAAAGTGCCGCTCTCGTTCTTGTATTCGAAAGGCGGATTGGTCGGGTAGGCGCCGACATTGAGCACATCGGCGGCATAGGCCGTGGCGGGACCGGCTGCGATGCCGATGGCGGCGGCCAGAACAAGCAGATTGCGACGCGTAAAGCTCATTTGGTTTTCCCTCTGGGTCTTCCCTCTGGTTGTCGATCGGGCGGGGCTTGCCCCGCACGGCTTCTTGCCGTCCCGCCTCCCAGCGGGACGTCAATTCATGGCGGCGACCATGCGCTCGAGCGCCGTTTCTATCTGACCGCTGTCGCGGCACACACATATGCGCAGGAATGCTGCCGCCGAATTTCCAAACAGGTGACCGGGCGCCAGCCCGACGCGCGCGGTCTCCAGGATCTTCGCGCAGACCTGCCGCGCATCGCTTTCGCCTTCCATGGCGAAGAAGGCGTACATGCCGCCGCGCGGTTTGGTCGGCAGGATGACGCCGGGGATCTGCGCCAGCCGGTCATAGGCGAGGTCGAGCCCGGTCCTGATCCGCCGCCTGATGTCCTCGACCAGCGGCTCGCCTTGGCGGATCGCAGCCACGGCGCCGGCCTGGATCGGCGCGGCGGTGCCGCTGTTGATATATTGCGTCATGGCGCCGAGCTGGTCGGCCACGCCCGACGGATGCGTCAGCCAGCCTACGCGCCAGCCGGTCATCGCCCAGGCTTTCGAAAAACTGTTGACCGACAGGACCCGGTCGCCGTCCTCGGCGATCTGCAGGATCGAGGGCGCGACGTCGCCATCGAAATAGAGCCGGCCATAGACCTCGTCGGAAATGATCCAGATGCCGGTGCGCCGGCTGAAGTCCAGCAGCGCCTGCATCTCCTCGCGCGACGCGGTCCAGCCGGTCGGGTTCGACGGCGTCGAGAGGAAGATCGCGCGGGTGCGCGCGTCGCAGGTGGCGAACAGCCGGTCGAGATCGAGCCGCCAGTCATCCTTGAGGTCGAGCGGGAACGGCCGCGGCTCGCCGCCGATCAGGTGGATGGCGTTGTGGATGTTGGGCCATTGCGGCGCGACATAGACGACATTGGTGCCGGTATCGACCAACAGCTCCAGGGCAAGATACAGCGCCTGCATGCCGCCCGGCGTTACCGTGGTGCGTGCGATCAGGATAGGGCGGCCATGGATGCGCGTCTGGTATTCCGACAGCGCTTCATTGAGCGGGCCATGCCCGCGCATGTTGGGAACGTAAAAGGTCAGGCCTTCGTCGAAGGCCGCCTTTGCCGCGTCGCGGATGAAGGCTGGCGTCACGACGTCGCCCTCGCCGTACCAGAGCGCGATGACGTTGCCGAGCTCCCGCGCGCGGACCGCGAGGTTGGCGATGTTTTCCGTGTGCAGGTCGCGTATCTGGGCGCGCATGCCATCGAAGGCATAGCGCGCGCTGGACGATGTCTGGGGCAACACAAACGACAAGGACTGAACCCCTCCCACCCGGAGCAAGACGGTGGACTGACCGGAGAGCCCCTCTGCCACGGCCGCCGCCATCAGGGATGCTATCCAAAGCGTCGCATATTTCAAGGTGAAAGTTTTAAGCTTAAAAAGTTTGGGACTCCTGTGGCGCCGCCGATACGCTCCGGGTCGCGTCCATTTTACGCCAACTCATCGCGTGCGGCGGCGGAATTGGCCGCCGCGCCTGCGCCAAGAAACATCGTGTCGCTGGCCAGCACGAAGAAGCTCGCGCCGAAGGCTCTCCATCGGGCGACATTCTGCGGGCTGGCGCAGAATATGCCGGCGGTCCTGCCATGTGCGAGTGCTACACCGATGATGCTCTTGATCGCCGCATTGAGCTTGTCCGTGCCGGCAGGTCCGATCGCGTCGATCGATACCGAGAGATCGCCCGGGCCGACGAAGATCAGGTCGACGCCTTCGACGGTGGCGATTGCTTCGATGTTGGCGAGACCTTCCGCCGTCTCGACCTGGACCGCGACGACGATCCGGTCATTGGCGGCGGCCAGATATTCGGGAATGCGATAGCCGTAGCCGGCGGCCCGTCCGGGACCGACGCCGCGCTCGCCGAGCGGCGGATAGCGCGAGACCTTGACGGCCATCGCCGCCTGCTCTGCGGTCGAGACACGCGGCACGAGCACGCCTTGCGCGCCGCTGTCCAAAGCCGCCTGGATGGCTTCCGGCGCATGGCCGGGAACGCGCACCATCGCCGGCACGCGATGCACGTCGGCCGCCCGCACCATGGCTTCGATCATGCCGCGCGAGATCTGCGCATGCTCCCAGTCTATGCACAGGAAATCGAGCCCGGACGACGCCATCACCTCGACAGCGACCGGATGAGGAATGGCGGCAAAGGACCCGATGAGGTTCGTCTTGCCGATGCACTTCTGGCGGAACTCGCTCATGCCGATCCCCTTTTCGTGTTGCCCAATCCATATCCGCAAACGACGACGAGGCGAAGCTATTTCAGGCTTGAAATATTTTCACGCGGGCCTAGCGTGTGGCGTGCCGCCCAAGAGTTCCAAGATGATCAAAGCGCATCCCCTGCATGGCCCGAACAGACTGAAGCTCGGCGTGTTCTCGACCAACGCGGATGGAGGCCTCGCCATCACCGATGTGCCGGAGCGCTGGACGTCAAGCTGGCAGGACAATCTGACGGCGGCCCAGATCGCCGACCGCGCCGGGCTGGAATTCATGCTGCCTATCGCCCGCTGGCGCGGCTTCGGCGGCCGCAACAAGGTGCGCGAATTCTCGTACGAGACCTTCACCTGGGCGGCAGCCCTTGCTGCGTCGACCGAGCAGATCGGCCTGTTCATGACGGTGCATGTGCCGCTCGTGCACCCGCTCTACGCCGCCAAGGCGCTGGCGACGGTCGACCATATCAGCCAGGGCCGCGCGGGACTCAACATCGTCTGCGGCTGGAACCCCAAGGAATTCGGCATGTTCGGCACGCCGCTGGTCGAGAAGGGGTACGATCAGGCGGCCGAATGGATCGAGATCCTGGGGCGGCTGTATGCTTCGGGCGAGCCGCTCGATTACGAGGGCGCCTACTATCGCCTGAAGGAGGCGGTGAGCCGGCCGGTCAGCCTGCAGGTTCCGCGCCCGGTGACCATGAACGCCGCTTTCGGCGGCCCGGGCCGCGATTTCGCAGCCGCCCGATGCGATTATCTGTTCACGACCTTCTCCGAGATGAGCGACGCCGGCAAGCATGTCGCCGACATCAGCGAACGTGCCGACAAAGTCGGCCGCAGCGTCGGCGTCTATACGGTTGCGCATGTGGTCTGCCGCCCGACAATGGAAGAGGCGCAGGCTTATTACACGCGCTATGCCGTCACGATGGCCGACCACGAAGCGGTCGATGCCCACATGGCCGGCAAGAAGGAATTCTCGCAGTCGCACGACCCGCATGCCTATGACCGCTACCGCCAGCGCTTCGCCGGCGGCGCCGGCACTTATCCGCTGATCGGCACCCCAGAAACGATCGCCGCCGACATGGCCGAAATAGCCGGCCATGGCTACCAGGGCATCGCTTTGTCCTTCGTCAACTATACGCAGGAACTGCCCTATTTCTGCGACCACGTTCTGCCGCTGCTCAGGCAGGCGGGGCTGCGCGGCTGATTATTCCGGGATCACCGCGGTCGCCTGAATCTCGACCTTGGCGCGGTCCTCGACCAGAGCCACCACTTGCATCGCTGCCATCGCCGGAAAGTGCCGGCCGATAACGGCGCGATAGGCCTCGCCGATGCCTTTGAGGTTGCCGACATATTCGGCCTTGTCGGTAAAATACCAGGTCATCGAGGTGATGTGCCGCGGCTCGCCGCCGGCTTCGGCCAGCACGGCAACGACGTTGGCGAGCGTCTGGCGCACCTGCCCGACGAAGTCGTCGGTCTCGAATTTGCACTCGGCGTTCCAGCCGACCTGACCGCCGATAAAGACAAGCCGGCCACGCGCGGCCACGCCATTGGCATAGCCGACCGGTTTGGCCCAGCCCTCAGGCTGCAGGATGGTGTGCATGTCTCCCCCCATTTCAGATGCGGTTGGCAAAGGTTTCACGCCGCGCCCATGACTTGTCTGGCGATCACCACCTTCTGCACGTCGGAGGCGCCCTCATAGATGCGCAGCGCCCGGATCTCGCGGTAAAGGCTCTCGACGATGTGACCCTTGCGCACGCCGTCGCCGCCATGAAGTTGCACGGCCCTATCGATCACCTCCTGCGCCTTGTCGGTGGCGAAGAGCTTCGCCATCGCCGCTTCGCGGGTGACGCGGGCGGCCCCCATGTCCTTGGTCCAGGCGGCGCGATAGATGAGCAGCGAGGCGGCGTCGACATCCAGCGCCATGTCGGCGATATGGCCCTGCACCATCTGCAACTCCGCCATCGGCGCGCCGAAGAGTTTGCGTTCCGCAGCGCGCTTGACGCTCTCGTCCAGCGCGCGCCGTGCGAAGCCGAGCGCGGCGGCGCCCACCGTCGAGCGGAAGACGTCGAGCACCGACATGGCGATGCGGAAACCGTCGCCGGGCTTGCCGATCAGGGCGGAAGCCGGGATGCGGACATAGTCGAAGGAGAGCCGCGCCAGCGGGTGAGGGGCAATGACCTCGAGCCGTTCGGCGATGCCGAGACCCTTCGTGTCACCGGGTACGATGAAGGCGGAAATCCCCTTGGCGCCCGGCGCCTCGCCGGTGCGGGCGAACACGACATAGAGGTCGGCGATGCCCCCATTGGAAATCCAGGTTTTTTCGCCGGAAAGTACGTAGTCGTCGCCGTCGCGGACCGCTGTCATCTCCATGTTGGCGACGTCCGACCCTGAACGTGGCTCCGACAGCGCGAAGGCCGAGATCGCCTCGCCGGCCCGCGTCTTCGCAAGCCAGCGCTGCTGGTCCGGCGTGCCGAACAGCGAGATCGCGCCGGTGCCTAGGCCTTGCATGGCGAAGGCGAAGTCGGCGAGACCGTCATGCCGCGCCAGCGTCTCGCGTGTGATGCAGAGCGTGCGCACGTCGAGCGGCGCGGGATTGGCCGGGTCGAGCGCCGTCGGCTTCAGCCAACCGTCGCGGCCGAGTTTCGCCACGAGGTCGCGGCAGGCGGCATCGACGTCGTGGTGATCGACAGGGAGGTTTTTCGCGCACCAGGAGTCGAGTTGTTCGGCGAGTTCGCGATGGCGGTCCTCGAAGAAGGGCCAGTTGAGGAAGGAGCGGTCAGGCATAGCGAAAGCCTCCTGCGCCGCGTTCCTTCACACCCCCCTCTGTCCTGCCGGACATCTCCCCCGCAAGGGGGGAGATTAGCCGTTCCATCGGCGGTGCACTTCCCGCCACGTTGATAATTGGCGAAAGCGTTCGTGACATCTGATCTCCCCCCTTGCGGGGGAGATGGCCGGCAGTCCAGAGGGGGGTGCTTGGGCGAAAACCGTCCATCATTAATTTCCCTCGAACACCGGCTTTTCTTTCGCCGCGAACGCCTTGTAAGCCCGCTCGAAATCGCCGGTCTGCATGCAGATCGCCTGCGCTTGCGCTTCCGCCTCGATCGCCTGGTCGAGGCCCATCGACCATTCCTGGTTGAGCTGCGTCTTGGTGATGCCATGCGCGAAGGTCGGACCGGAGACAATGCGCGCCGCCATGTCGAGCGCATCGGCCTCGAGCGCGGCCGGCTCGACCAGGCGGTTGTAGAAACCCCAGCGCTCGCCTTCGGCCGCGCTCATGGTGCGGCCGGTGTAGAGCAGTTCGGCGGCCCGGCCCTGGCCGATGATGCGCGGCAGGATCGCGCAGGCGCCCATGTCGCAGCCGGCGAGACCGACGCGGGTGAACAGGAACGCGGTTTTCGCTTCCGGCGTGGCGATGCGGATGTCGGAGCTCATGGCGATGATCGCGCCGGCGCCGACCGCCACGCCGTCGACGGCCGATATGATCGGCTTCCCGCAGTTCAGCATCGCCTTGACGAAGTCGCCGGTCATGCGCGTGAAGGCCAGCAACTGCTTCATGTCCATCTTGACCAGCGGTCCGATGATGTCATGGACATCGCCGCCCGAGCAGAAATTGCCGCCATTGGGCAGGAACACGACCGCATCGACATCCTCGGCATAGACGAGGCCGCGAAACGTGTCGCGCAGCTCGGCATAGCTGTCGAAAGTCAGGGGGTTCTTGCGCTCGGGTCGGTCGAGCCGGATCTTTGCGACTTTGCCTTGGACTTCCCAGAGAAAATGCTTCGGCTTGAGCCTGGCCATCGCGCTCATTCGCGTCCCTCCCAATTGCTGCGGAACGATTTCAGCATGCCGGTGAGCCGCTTCGCTTCTTCCTCGCTGACACCGCCGAGCAACTCGCCGACCCAGCCCTCATGCACGGCCGCGATCCTCGCGAAAGCTTTGGTGCCTTCCTCGGTCAGCCGCACCATCGAGGTGCGGCGGTCGCCGTTGCGGCGCGCGCGCGTCACCAGCCCTTCGGAAACCAGGCGGTCGACGATGCCGGTGACGTTGCCGTTGGACACCAAAAGGAAGCGCGACAGGTCGCTCATCAGCATCCCTTCCGGCGAGCGGTAGAGGGCCGCCATCACGTCGAAGCGCGGGAGTGTGGTGTCGAACTCCTTCTTCAGCCTTTCGCGCAACTCGGCCTCGATGGTGCGAGAGGCGCGCAGCAGCCTGATCCACAGCCTCAGCCTCTCCTTGCCCGGCCCGGTGGAGGTCGGTCCTGCTACCATGTCTCGCCTCCGGAGATGGAGATTGCCTGTCCGGTGATCGATCGAGCCGCATCGCTGCACAGCCACAGCACCGCGTCTGCGACCTCGTCCGGTTGGATGAAACGTCCCTGCGGGTTGACAGCCGACAGGCTCTGCCTTGCTTCCGTTGCCGAACGTCCGGTCTTTTCGACGATGCGTTGGACGGACTGCTCCAGCATGTCGGTCTCGACAAAGCCGGGGCAGACGGCGTTCACCGTCACACCCGACTTGGCGGTCTCAGTGGCCAAGGCGCGCATTAGCCCGACGACGCCATGCTTGGCCGCGACATAGGGCGCGACATAGGCGTAGCCTTTCAGACCGGCAGTGGAGGCAACGAAAACGATGCGACCTGTCTTCCGCCCGAGCATGCCGGCCAGCGCCGGCTTGACCGTCAGGAAGGCTCCGGTGAGGTTGACGTCCAGCGTGCGTTGCCAGTCGGCCAAAGACGTCTTGTGCGCCGGCGCGCTGCCCGCCATGCCGGCATTGGCGACGACGATGTCGAATGGTCCGCGCGCCGCCTCGGCTTGTTGATAAAGGGCCGCCATCGACGCCTCGTCGGCGACGTCGGCGGCAATGCCGAGGATGCGGTCGCTTGCGCGCGCCACCTTGGCAAGCTCCGCCTCGCGCCGCCCGCAGACGGTGACGGCAACGCCGGCTTCCGCCAGCGCCAGCGCAATGGCTTTGCCGACGCCGGAGCCGCCGCCGGTAACCAGCGCATGCTTACCGGCAACTGCCTGCGCGGCGCTCATACTTTCAGCCCCGCCGCTGCTTCGCGCTCGGCCAGCCGGTAGATCTGGTCGCGTCCCGGCAGATAGGGATCGGGCCATTTGACGCCGCGGTCGCCGAGCGTCACTGCCGCGTGGAGCGTCCAGTAGGGGTCGGCAAGATGCGGGCGCGCCAACGCCACGAGATCGGCTCGGCCGGCCATGAGGATCGAGTTGGCATGGTCCGGCTCGTAGATGTTGCCGACCGCCATCGTCGCCATGCCGACCTCGTTGCGGATGCGGTCGGAAAACGGTGTCTGGAACATGCGGCCATAGACCGGCCTGGCCGCGATCGAGGTCTGTCCGGCCGAGACGTCGCAGAGATCGACGCCCGCTTCGCGCAGCAGCTTGGCGATCTCGACAGCGTCCGCTGGCGTCACGCCTTCGATGCCGACCCAGTCATTGGCCGAGATGCGCATCGAGATCGGCTTTTCCGCCGGCCACACCGCGCGCACCGCGTGGAAGATCTCCAGCGGATAGCGCATGCGGTTTTCCAGCGAGCCGCCATACTCGTCGGTGCGGCGATTGGTCAGCGGTGTGATGAAGGCCGACAGCAGATAGCCATGCGCGGCATGGATCTCCAGCATGTCGAAGCCGCAACGCCCGGCCATCTGAGCCGAGGCGACGAATTGGTCGCGAACCATGTCCATGTCGGCGCGGTCCATCGCCTTCGGCACCTGGTTCTGCGGCGACCACGCCACGGCCGAAGGCGCCATCACCGGCCAGTTGCCGGAAGCCAACGGCACGTCGGTTCCTTCCCAGCCGACGCGGGTCGAGCCCTTGGCACCGGAGTGGCCGATCTGGGCGCAGATTTTTGCTTCCGTCTCGGCATGGACGAAATCGACCAGCCGTTTCCACGCGACCTCATGCTCCGGCTTGTAGAAGCCCGGGCATCCGGGCGTGATGCGCCCTTCCGGGCTGACGCAGGTCATCTCGATATAGAGCAGCCCGGCGCCACCTTTGGCGCGCTCGGCATAGTGAGCAAAATGCCAGTCGGTCGGGCAGCCTTCGACGGCCTTGTACTGCGCCATCGGCGAGACGACGATGCGGTTGGTGAGCGTCATGTCGCGCAGCTTGAACGGCGCGAACATCGGCGCGCGGCGCAGCATGTTGCCGCCGGCGCCGGCCTTGCGCTGGAACCATTCCTCGGCCCCCGCCAGCCATTCGGCATCGCGCAGGCGCAGGTTCTCGTGGCTGATGCGCTGCGAACGGGTGAGCAGCGAATAGTTGAACTGAACTGGATCAAGTCCGAGATATCGTTCGACTTCCTCGAACCATTCGAGAGAGTTGCGCGCCGCCGATTGCAGTTTTAGCACCTCGGTACGCCGCGCGTCTTCGTATTTGCGGAAGGCCGCCTCGAGGTCCGGCTCCGACTCGACATAGTCGGCCAGCGCGACGGCGCTCTCCAGCGCCAGCTTGGTGCCTGAGCCGATCGAGAAATGCGCCGATGCCGCAGCGTCGCCCATCAGTGCCAGGTTCTTGTAAGACCAGCGTTCGCACAGCACGCGGGGGAAGTTGATCCAGGCCGAACCCCTGATGTGGTTGGCGTTGGTCATCAGCGGGTGGCCGCCGAGATGCTTTGCAAAAATGCGCTCGCAGGCCGCGATCGATTCCTGCTGCGTCATCTGGCCGAAGCCGAAGGCGTTCCAGGTCTGCTCGCTGCATTCGACGATGAAGGTCGCCGTCTCGCTGTCGAACTGGTAGGCATGCGCCCACACCCAGCCATGTTCCGTCTTCTCGAAGATGAAGGTGAAGGCGTCGTCGAATTTCTGCGTCGTGCCGAGCCAGACGAACTTGCATTTGCGGGTGTCGATGTCAGGCTTGAACACGTCGGCGAAAGTGGCGCGGGATTTGGAGTTCAGCCCATCCGAAGCAACCACCAGGTCATGCGTTTCCATGAAGGGTCGCGGATCGGAAATCTCGGTCTCGAACTGCAGCTTGATGCCGAGCTCGCGAGCGCGGCGCTGCAGGAGGATCAGCAGCCGCTTGCGGCCGATGCCGCAGAAGCCGTGGCCAGAGGAGACGGTGCGCACGCCGTCATGGATGACCGCGATGTCGTCCCAATAGGCAAAGTGCTTCCTGATCCAGACGGCGCTGACCGGGTCGTTCCTGGTCAGGTTATCGAGCGTCTCCGCCGAGAGCACCACGCCCCAGCCGAACGTATCGTCCGGGCGGTTGCGCTCATAGACCGTCACCTCATGCGCGGCATCGCGCAGCTTGAGCGAGATGGCAAAGTAGAGTCCGGCCGGTCCGCCGCCGAGAACCGCAACCTTCATGTCTTGCGATCTCCTCTAGAGCAATTCCAGGAAAAGTGCGTTAGCGGTTTTCCGTCCGGAATTGCGTGAACTCTATAAGATGTCGGGAGCCGCCGGCTGGGCTGGCGGTTCCGGATGTCAGTATCACGCGCTCGTGCAATTATTTCAAGCTTAAAGTTTTATAATTGAACGATAGTGAGGCGGTTGAAATCGGATCACTTGGAGGGGGCTTTCGGGCTCCAAAGAACCGTCTCCGCCCCCTTCTCATAAGCCATGCCTCCGGGGTAGCTGATCGCTTCGAGCTGAAGGCCCCAGGGCGCCTGAAAATAAAGGATGGTCTGGCCGGCCGCGGGGCCTTCCTTCACTGGCAGCGGTCCCAGCCTGGTCTTCACGCCCTTGCCGTCCAGATAGGCTTTCGCGGCCGCGACGTCGTCGACATAGAAGGCTATGTGGAAGCCGCCAATGTCGCTGTTCTTCGGCGTCAGGTCCTTCTGGTCCGGCGCGGTGTATTTGAACAATTCGATGTTCGAGCCATAGCCGCAGCGGACCATCGTGATCTCCTGGATCACCGCCTTCGGATCGACCCCGAGCAGGTCCTGCATGAAGGTACCTTTGTCGTCGGCGAACGGGCCGAAGGACATCGCCTTCTTGCAGCCTACGACATTGGTGAAGAAGTCGACGGCCTGCTTCATGTCGGGCACGGTGATGCCGGTATGGTCGTGCCCGCGCATGCCGGGGATCATGTCCGCGGATGCTGCTCCCATTGCGCCGGACAAGGAGGCCGCGAGGACCGCAGCCTGGATTGGAAATTTCATGTCACCCTCCGTTGGCGGGCCGACTTGTCCCTGCACACATCCGAGGCCCGCTGGCCGGCGTGCGGATATCCAAGCTCAATTCATGCCGGCGCCTTGGGCCGCAGCCAGTTCGGATCGATCTCCGGCAGCGGAATGGCGGCGAGCAGGTCGCGCGTGTAGGTTTCCTTGGGATTGTCGAACAGCGCATCCGTTGGGCTGGCCTCGACGATCCTGCCTTCGCGCATGACGATGACCTGTTGGCAGAGCCGCCGGATCACTGAAAGGTCGTGACTGATAAAGGCGACCGTCAGCCCCATCTCGGCCGCCAGCTTCTCCAGCAAGGTCAGGATCTGCGCCTGCGTCGAGACGTCGAGGCCGGAGACGATCTCATCCGCCAGCACGAATTTCGGCGACAGCGCCAGCGCTCGTGCGATGCCGACGCGCTGCCGCTGGCCCCCGGACAGCTCGTGGCGGTAGCGGTTGGCAAAATTCTGAGGCAGGCCGACGCGCTGCAGCGCTTCCGCAACGCGCTCCTTCAGCCGGTCGCCGAGGCCGTTCTGCCTCAAGGGCGCCGCGATGATGTTGAAGATCGTGTGGCGCGGATTGAGCGAGGACATCGGGTCCTGGAAGATCATCTGCAGGGCGCGCCGCAGCGGTCTGAGCTCTCCTTCCGAAAGATGGCTTATGTCGCGTCCCTCAAAGCTGATCGCGCCGGCGCTCGGCTCGAGCAGCCTGACCAGCGCGCGGCCGAGCGTCGACTTGCCCGAGCCGGATTCGCCGACGATGCCGGTCACGGATCCCTTTGGCAGGTCGAAGTCCAGACCTTTCAGGATTTCGGCCAGCGGCGCGCGCCCGATCAGCGGCTTGCGCGTCATATCGGGGAGGGCCACTTTCAGCCCGCGCACGGAAAACAGCGGCTCAGCCATGGCTGGGCCTCCAGTCCTTGTCGGCGGCTGCGATCTCGGCCGTGAGCCCGGCAAGCACACTCTCGTCCACCGGCTTCAGCGATGCGTAGGGATCGGTGTAGCGCGGCGTCGCAGCGATCAGCGCCCGCGTGTAAGCGTGCTGCGGAGCGGCGAAGAGCTGGGCGGTCTCGGCTTCCTCCACCACCTTGCCGGCATAGAGCACCGACACTTTCTGGCTGATCTTGGCGACGACGCCGAGATCGTGGGTGACGAACAGGATCGCCGTGCCATGGTCGCGCTGCAACTGCGCGATCAGCCGCAGGATCTGCTTCTGCACGGTCACGTCCAGCGCCGTCGTCGGCTCGTCGGCGACGATCAGCCTCGGTTCCGCCGCGAAGGCGGCTGCGATCAACACGCGCTGGCGCATGCCGCCGGATAGCTCATGCGGATAGCTTTTCAGCACGCGCTCGGGATCGCGGATCTGCACTTCGTCGAGCAATTGTCGGATGCGTTTGTCCGCCCGCTCGCCGCTCCAGCCGAGGATGCGCACCAGCCGGTCGGTCATCTGCGGGCCGATGCGGCGCGACGGGTTGAGCGCAGTCAGCGGATCCTGCGGGATCAGCGCCGTGCGCGCGCCGATCAGGGTCCGCCGCGCCTTGGCATCGAGGCGGCCGAGATCCTCGCCTTCGATCAGCATCTCGCCTTCGACGATGCGCACGCTTTTCGGCAGCACGCCGAGCACCGCCTTGCCGATCATCGTCTTCCCGGCGCCGCTTTCGCCGACCAGCGCGCGCACTTCACCCGGTTGCACGCTGAGCGACACCGAGCGGAGCACACGCTGGCCATTGGGCAGCACGGCGCTCAAGCCGCGGATGTCTAGACACGCGCTCATCGCAGCACCGGATCGAAGCGCGCCTTGAGCGCTTCGCCGAACTGGCTGAAGGACAGAACGGTGAGGATCAGCGTGATCAGCGGGAACACCAGCACCCACCAGGCCTGATGGATCGACAGACGTCCCTCGGCGATGATGCTGCCCCAGGTCGGATCGTCGGTCGAGATCGACAGATTGACGAAGGAGAGGATCGCCTCGACGATGACGGCGATGCCCATCTCCAGCGATAGCAGCGCGACCACCGAAGGCAGGACATTGGGCAGCACTTCGCGCAGCATGATGCCGATGCGGCCATAGCCGGCGATGCGCGCGCTCTCGATATAGTCCATGCGCGCCTGGCTCATCGCCTCGGCGCGGATCACCCGGCAAAAGCGCGTCCAGTCGATGATCGCGATGGCAAGGATGACGGAGCTGAGTCCCGTGCCGAGCACGGCGACCAACAGGATCGCGAACAGCACCGGCGGGAACGCCATCCAGACATCGACGACGCGCGAGATGATGCGGTCGGCCCAGCCGCCGAAATAGCCGGCGATCAGCCCGAGCGCCGAGCCGAGAAGGCAGGCGGACGTCGCTGCGGCAAAGGCGACGATGAAGGCGATGCGGCCGCCGAAGATCAGTCGCGACAACAGATCACGCCCCAGGCTGTCGGTGCCCAGCCAATAGCCGGGCTCGGCGCCGTCCAGCCAGAACGGCGGCAGGCGCTCCAGCATCAGATCCTGCGCCAGCGGGTCCTGCGGTGCGATCAGCGGCGCGAAGACGGCCGCGAGCATTGCCAGGAGCAGCCAGCCGCCTGCCAGCCACAGCCTGGGGCTCAAGCCGCGTCGGGCAATGCGCGCCTCATCCATGGCGCAGCCTCGGATTGAGCAGCGCATACATCATGTCGACGGCAAGGTTGATCAGCACGAAGAGCAGCGCGAACACCAGCACGATGCCCTGGATCAGCGGCAGGTCTCGGTTGATGACGGCGTCGATCGCCATGTTGCCGAGGCCTTCATAGGAAAACAGCCGCTCGACGATGACGGTGCCGCCGATGAGGAAGGTGAATTGCACGCCGACCAGCGTCAGCGTCGGCAGCGCCGCGTTCTTCAGCGCCTCGCGCAGGATGACCTGTGTTTCGGAGAAACCTTTGACACGCGCCAGCACGACGTAGTCGAGGTCGAGCACTTCCTTCAGCGACTGTTTGAGCAATTGCGCGATGATCGCCGCCAGCGGAAGCGCCAGTGCGACGGCCGGCATCAGCATGTGCTTGAGCAGGTCCCAGGTGAGATCGAGGCGGAGCCTGAGGATGCTTTCGACCAGGTAGAATTGGGTGACGAAGGGTAGGTCGAGCTGCGGCGACACCCGGCCTGAAATGTCGAAGACAGGCACCAGAACGCCGAACAGAAGGATCAGCACCAGGCCCCAGAGGAAATCGGGAATCGAGAGTGTCGCGCCGCTGGCGATGTCGATGCCGGCCTCGACCGCCGTGCCGCGCGAGCGCGCGCCGAGGATCGCGGCCGTGGTGCCGATCGCGATCGCCATGAGCAGCGCCACGGTCGCCAGCTCCAGCGTCGCCGGCAGCCGGTCGAAGACTAGGCCAAGCACGTCCTGGCGCAACGAGATCGACGTGCCGAAATCGCCATGCAGCACGCCGCCGAGCCAGATGAAGAACTGCTGCACGATGCTCTTGTCGAGTCCATAGAGCGCGCGCAGCCGGGCGATGTCGTCATCGCTGGCGCCGGGCGGCAGCATCATGGCGATGGGGTCGCCTGGCGCGACGCGGATGACGACGAAGACGACGATGGCAACGCCGAAAAGCGTCACCAGCATCGTCAACAGACGAACGAGGAATCTCTGCAGCAGCATGTGCCCATATGCCTGGATGAAAATGCGCGCTATCTTGCGGACGGCGCGCGGCAATCCAAGTCCGATGATCAGGCGGCCGGGGTCATCAGCGCCGGCAGCAACGCGCCGGACACGTGCTGCACGACATTGACCTTCTTCGAATGCACGATCGGCTGCGCATACTGGATCAACGGCAGCACATAGGCCTGCTCGGCGATGTATTTGTCGACCGCCTTCCAGCCGGCGATGCGCTTGGCCTCGTCCTTCTCGCCCCACAACGGCCCGATCTTGGCGTCGAGATCATCCGTCTTCCAGGAGGAATGCGGCGACGGTCCAAACATGGCGAAGCCGGTCGAGGTGGTCGGGTCGCCGATCGAGTTGCCCCAGTTGTAGAAGGCGGCCGGCGCCAGCTTGTGCGCGGCCCTGAGCTCGTAGTGCTTGGCGATCTCGTAGACCTCGATCTCGGCCTCGATGCCGACCTTGCGCCACATGCCGACGATCGCCTGCACCATCTCATAGTCCTTGGGCTTGAAGCCCTTGGTCGTCTGGATGGTGAACTTGGCCGGCTTCTTGGTCGAATAGCCGGACGCGGCAAGCAGCTCCTTGGCCTTGTCCGGGTTGTGCTCGACCTTGATCGACGGATCGAAGGCCGCGTATTCCGGCGTCTCCAGCGTGTCGATCGGCTGGCCGTAGCCGCGCAGCAGCCGCTTGACCAGGAGCTCCTTGTCCACCGCCATCACGGCCGCCTGCCGCACGTTCTTGTCCAGCATGGCGTCCTTGTTGTTGAAGAAGATCATGCCGATGTCGGAAACGTTCTTTATCGAGCCGGCAAGTCCGCTCTTCTTGATAAGGCGGTCATATTCCTCATAGGGGATTTCGAGCGTCACCTGCGAGGAGCCGGACTCGATTTCGGCGACACGGCTCGCGGCGTCGGTGACGAACTTGATCGTCACATTCTCGAAGGCCGGCTTGGTGCCCCAATAATGCGGATTGGCCTTGAGTCGTAGGAACGCGTTGCGCTCGAACTTGTCGACCATATAGGGGCCGGTGCCGATCGGCGCCTTCTCGAAACCTTCTGCGCCGACCTTCTCGTAATAGGCTTTCGGCAGGATGTAGCCCGTCAGGAACGACATCCACTTGAAATAGACCGGGTCGAACTGCACGACGTCGCCGGTGATCTTGTTGCCGTCGATCTTGAAGTTGTTGACGTTCTTCCAGACGAACTGGATCGGGTTCCCGGTCTTCTCGTCGCCGGCGCGGGTCAGCGACCACACGACGTCTTCCGGCGTGAAGGGCGATCCGTCATGCCATTTGACGCCCTCGCGCACCGTCATTTTCACCTTGGTGCGATCGTCGTTCCAGCCCCATTCGGTGAGCAGTCCGGGCGTGAAAGAGAGGTCCGGCTTCTGGCCGATGATCTGGTCGAACACCGACTGATAAAGACCCTGGATGGTCGGGTTCACCGCCGAAGGTCCGGTCGTCGGGTCCCATGAGGGCAGGTTGACATTATAGGCGATGGTGAGCTCGCCAGCCGCCTTGGCCGTCCTCGGCAGGCCGAGCGTCGCCGCGCCGATCGTGGCGGCGCCATATCCAAGCAAGTCGCGTCTGTTGATGGTCATGGTCGTTCCCCTTGTTGGTTGTCATTTTATGCGCGCGGCGTTTTCATTCGGTGATGGGCAACCGCGCCTTGTCCATGCCGGAAATCTAGTTTCCTCCGAGTTGTTGGGCGAGCATGAAGCCGGAGCCCGCGCCCGTGCCGGCGCCCGGCCAGGTCGCCGCGCCGGTGAGGTAGAGGTTGGCGACCGGCGTGTTCCAGCGCGCGAAGCCGCTGGCCGGGCGGAAGAGAAAATTCTGCGCCAGATGGTGGCTGCCGCAAATCTGGTCGCCGCCGACGAGGTTCGGGTTTTCGCGCTCGAGATCGAGCGGCGAGAAGATCGCGCGGCCAAGGATGTTCTGGCGCAGCCCCGGCGCATAGCTCTCGACGATGTCGAGCACGCGTTCGGCATAGGCGTCCTTGACCGCATCCCAATGGGCAGGCGCGATCTTGGCGGCCCCGTCTCCGGCAATCTCGGCCGGCAGCATGCGCACCTGCAGCCACAGCACGTGCTTGCCTTGCGGCGCCCGCGACGGATCGACGGCCGTCGGCTGGCCCACCACGAGCACCGGCTGGTCGGGCAGCAGCCCGGCTATCGCCTGCTGGTAGGTGCGCGACATCGCATCGAGCGACGGCGCCAGGTGCACATAGGCGAACTGGCGAAGCTCGGCGCCGGCGCTCCAGTCCGGCAGGTCGTCCATGGCCAGATGGATCATCATCGTGCCCGGCGCGTGACGGAATGTCTGCATCGCCGCGTCGAAGCCGACGTCGCCTGAGCCATCGGGCAGCAGCTTGCCCGGCAGCGCTTTCGGCGCGACACCGGCGATCACGGCCTTGGTCGCGACATGGCTTTCGCCCGATGCCAGCCGCACCCCGTTAGCCTTGCCGCCGGAAACCGTGATCTCGGCGACTTCCGCGCCAGTCGTGATCTGGCCGCCGGCCGCCTTCACCATACCGGCCAGCGCGCGGATGATCGTATCGGCGCCGCCTTTGCCCAGCACCATGCCGAAACTCTGGTTAGCCATCGATTCCAGGTAGGGGAAGACGGCGCCCCCGGCGATGTCGGGCGAGAAGTCGAGATGCATGCCCCAGGCGGCGAGCGTCGTGCGTACATGCGGCGTCTCGAAATTCTCCTCCAGCCACGCGCGGGGCGATGAGAGCAGCAATCGAGCCGTATCCAGCGCGCCGGCAAGACCCTTCTTGCGCCAGAGGTTCCAGCCCGTGCCGGCCAGCGCCTTTGCGCTCATCGGCGACCCCAGCAGGCGGAACAGATGCTCGGCTTCGCCCGGGAAGGCGGCGGCCAGTTTCCGCCATGTGGCCGCGTCCGCCGCCGAGAAGGCGGCCAGCCGCGACGCCGTCTTTTCGAGGTCGTTGCTCACACCGAACCATTTTCCGTCCGGGAAGGCGCTGGCGAAACAATCGGTCACGGGCGCGAATTCCAGCCCGTGGCTTTTCAATTCATTTGCATATTTCCGATGAAAGGCGGAGCCGGAGAACAGGCTCAAATTCATCGCTCCGAAATCGTGCCGGAAGCCGGGCAGCGTGTATTCGGCGGTCCGCACCGCACCGCCGATCGTCTGGCTGCGCTCGAAAACCGCTATTTTCCAGCCCTTGAGCGCCAAATGCGCGGCGCATGCCAGACTGTTGTGGCCCGCCCCGACAAAGATGGCGTCGAACTCGCTCACGCCCCGCCCCAAAATGCTTTATGCTTAAAGATAATTGCAGATGCATATGTTTTCGTCTAGTAGGTATATTAAGGGCCGCAACGAGCCTTGACCATCAGACAAGAGGGAACAAAGACCATGGACACGCAGAAACTCCTCGGCGAGGTCGCCGGCCAGCTGCTTTCGGGCGCCATCAAGGTGGTCGACCTGACGGCGCCTCTCGGGCCGAACACGCCGCTGATCAAGCTGCCGCCGGAACTTGCCGTCGACACGCCGAAGGTCGAGATCCACGAGATCTCCAAGTATGACAAGAACGGTCCGTGGTGGGCCTGGAACTGGCTGAAGCTCGGCGAGCATTCGGGCACGCATTTCGACGCGCCGCAGCACTGGATCACCGGCAAGGACTATCCGGACGGCGCCACCGACACCATTCCGGCGCAGAATTTCGTCGGGCCGGTCAATGTCATCGACTGCTCGAAGGAAGCCGCCGCCGACCCGGACTTCCTGCTCACCGTCGACCACATCGAGGCCTGGGAAGCCAAGCATGGCGCCATCAACCCCGGCGAATGGGTGGTGATGCGCACCGACTGGTACAAGCGCAACGGCTCGGAAGCTGAATTCCTCAACGCCAACGAGACCGGCCCGCACACGCCCGGCCCGACGGCGGAAGCCATCCAGTTCCTGATAGCCAAGGACATCAAGGGCTGGGGCTCGGAGACGATCGGCACCGATGCCGGCAAGGCTGGCGGCATGGAGCCGCCGTTCCCGGCACACACGCTGATGCACAAGGCCAACCGCTATGGGCTGGCGAGCCTCTGCAATCTCGACCAGCTGCCGCCGAAGGGCGCGATCCTGATCGCGGCGCCGCTCAAGATCGAGCGCGGCACCGGCAGCCCGATCCGCGCGCTGGCGCTGGTGCCGCGGGGTTAAAGCCAAGGCCACGACGATGACCGCCCCCGATCACATCCTCGTCGGCAGCGGCATCAACGCCCTGGTCTGCGCGGCCATGCTTGGCGCAAAGGGCGCCAAGGTGCTCGTGCTCGAGCGCAACGACCGCATCGGCGGCTGCATGCGCACCGAGGAAATCACTGCGCCCGGCTTCGTTCACGACGTGATGGCCACGACCTTCGTCCTGTTCATCACCTCGCCGGCCTTCACCGCGCTTGGCAAGGACCTTGCGCGGCATGGGCTGGAGTTCTGCCACACGGCGACGCCCACAGGTGTGCTCACGCCCGACGGCAGCCATGCCGTGCTCACCACCGATCGCGCCGCCAACATTGCGGCGCTCAACCGGATCGCCGCCGGCGACGGCGACCGCCATGGCGGCGAAATCGGCGGCATCGAGCGCGATGCCGGGCTGCTGTTCGGCCTGCTCGGCGGCGCGCTCTGGTCCTATCCGACGACCAAGCTCATCGCCGGCGAGGCCTGGCGGCGCGGCCCGCGCAATCTCGCCGCCTTCATGGGGGAGGCGCTGGTGCCCGCGCGCGGCTGGCTGGAAACGACTTACAGCTCCGATGTTGTCCGCGCGCTCTGGGCGCCTTGGGTGCTGCATGCCGGGCTCGGCCCGGAAGACGCGTTCTCCGGCCAGATCGCCAAGGTCATCGCCTTCGCGCTCGAAGCGGCCGGCGCGCCGATCGTCAAGGGCGGCGCGAAAAACCTGCTCGCCGCCTTCGAGGCGCTGATCAGGGAACGCGGCGGCGAGATCCGCGTCAGTGCCGATGTTGCCTCGGTCGTGCAGAGCGGCGGCCGCGCCACTGGCGTGCGGCTCGCGTCCGGCGAAACGCTGAGCGCTGCGAAAAGCGTCATCTGCTCGGTCACGCCGACCCAGCTCTACGGCCGCCTGCTCGGCAAGGATGCGCCGGAGGCAAAAGCCACGCAGTCCTATCGCTACGGCAAGGGCAACTTCCAAATCCACTATGCGCTCGACAAACCGCCGGCATGGCGCGGCGGGGGCCTCGATAAGGTGGCGCTGCTTCATCTGACGCCGGGGCTCGACGGCGTCTCGAAAGCTTGCAATGAGGCGGTGCGCGGCCTCCTGCCGGAAGTGCCGACCATTTGCGTTGGTCAGCCGCACGCGCTCGACCCGTCGCGCTGTCCGGGGGGGAAGGCGATCCTCTGGCTGCAGCTTCCGGAAGCGCCGCGCTACATCAAGGGCGATGCCGCCGGCAAGCTGAATGCCCCGGCTGACGGGCGCTGGACCGAAGCGTTGCGCGAGGCCTATGCGGACCGCGCCGAGGCGATCGTCGCCAGCCACATCGACGGTTTTGGAGAGACGGTCATCGCGCGCCGCGCCTATTCGCCGGCCGATCTCGAAGCCATGAACATCAACCTGGTCGGCGGCGACCCGTATGGCGGATCGTCCACCATCGACCAGTCCTTCCTGTGGCGACCGTTCAAGACGAGCCGCAATCATGAGACCGGCGTCAAGGGCCTCTATCACATCGGCGCCTCGACCCATCCGGGGGCGGGGCTTGGCGGCGGCTCCGGCTTCCTTCTGGCGGGGAGGCTGTGATGGAACAGAAGCTCGCCGAAAAACGCCAGCGCATCTCGACCCTCGGACAGATCGGCCTGCAGCAGTTCGCGCCCTATCTGATGAACCGCATCATGGGCCGCTACAACGCTACTTTGCGCGAGGATTTCCGCAAGCAGGGTCTGACCATTCCGCAGGTGAGGACGCTCGCCGTGCTCTCGGTCACCGATGGCGTCACCGTCAACGACCTCTCGGTCTACACGGTGATCGAGCAATCGACCTTGAGCCGCACGCTCGACACGCTGGAAGGCCAGGGCCTGGTGCGGCGCGAGCAGGGCGTTACCGACAGCCGCATCCGCCATGTGTTCCTGACCGACGGCGGCCGCGCGCTGTTCACCCGCGCGTGGCCGGCCATGCACGACGCCTTCGAAGCGATGTTCGAGGATGTCGACGATGCCGAATATGCCGCGCTGATCGCGATCCTGCAGAAGATGCTGAAGAACATCCGCAAGCACGACATCTGAATTGACGTACGCGCCGCCTGATTGCGGGAACGGAAGGAGGCAGAGATGGCCGAACGGTCTTTTGCCAAGGAAGTCGAAAAGCTGAGGCTGGGCGCCGGCGAGGAGTTCGCCGGCGAGGGCATCCTCGCCATCACCAAGGCGCTCTTGCAATGCGGCGTCGGTTATGTCGGCGGCTACCAGGGCGCGCCGATCAGTCACCTGATGGATGTGCTGGCCGACGCGCAGGACATCCTGGGCGAGCTCGGCGTGCATTTCGAGGCGAGCGCTTCCGAAGCGACCGCCACCGCCATGCTGGCGGCCTCCGTGCATTATCCGATCCGTGGTGCAGCCACCTTTAAGTCGACCGTCGGCACCAATGTCGCTTCCGATGCGCTCGCCAATCTGGCGTCCGGCGGCGTCACCGGCGGCGCGCTGATCATCGTCGGCGAGGATTACGGCGAGGGCTCCTCCATCATGCAGGAGCGCAGCCATGCCTTCGCCATGAAGAGCCAGGTCTGGCTGCTCGACCCGCGCCCGAACCTGCCTTCGATCGTCAAGGCGGTCGAGGACGGCTTCGAACTGTCGGAGGTCTCCAACACCCCAGTGATGCTGCAGGTGCGCATCCGCTGCTGCCATGTCCATGGCCACTTCATTGCCAAGGACAACAAGCGCCCGCCAATGTCGGTCGCCGACGCGCTTGCCGCGCCGCGCCGCGATACCGGCCGCATCGTGCTGCCGCCCGCCTCCTTCCTGCATGAGAAGGAGAAGGTCGCCAAGCGCTGGCCGGCCGCGGTCGATTTCATCAAGAGCCGCAAGATCAACGAGATGTTCGGGCCGGACCATGGCTCGGTCGGCATCGTCATGCAGGGCGGCATGTACAATTCCGTCATCCGCGCCCTACAGCGGCTCGGCCTGGCCGACACCTATGGCGATACCGACGTGCCGCTTTATGTGCTGAACGCCGTCTACCCGCTGGTGGACGACGAGTTCGTCACCTTCTGCGAAGGCAAGCAGGCGGTGCTCGTCGTCGAGGAGGGGCAGCCCAACTATATCGAGCAGGCTTTCGCGGCCATGCTGCACAAGGCCGGGCGCGGCACCAAGCTGGTCGGAAAGGAGCACCTGCCGATGGCCGGCGAATACACCGGGCAGGTCATGCTTGACGGCATCGGCTCCTTCCTGCGCGCCAACGCTCCGCATCTCTTGCCAGGTGAGGTGCGCGCGCCAAACAAGCTGGGCGAAGGCGTCGACACCGCCGACCTCATCAACGTCGTGCCTGGACGTCCGCCCGGCTTCTGCGTCGGCTGCCCGGAGCGGCCGATCTTCGCCGCGACCAAGCTGGTCGAGCAGGAGCTCGGCAAGCATCACATCGCTTCCGACATCGGCTGCCATCTGTTCTCGATCATGCCGCCCTTCGAGCTCGGCGCCACCACCATGGGCTACGGGCTTGGGCCGGCCTCAGCTTCGGCGTTCAATTCGCCGGACGCCAAACGCCGCTCAATCTCCTTCGTCGGCGACGGCGGTTTCTGGCACAATGGCCTCACTTCCTCGATTGGCAACGCCGTCTTCAACCGGAATGATGGCGTCATCGTCATCGTCGACAATTTCTACTCGGCCGCCACCGGCGGCCAGGACATCCTGTCCTCGCGCGCCAACAACCGCACCAAGTCGACCAAACACCCGATCGACGAGGCGGTGAAGGGCATGGGCGTCAAATGGCTGCGCCACATCGACCGCACCTATGATGTCGGCAAGATGCGCGCCGCGCTGCGCGACGCGCTGACGACCGAGGAGAAGGGGCCGAAGGTCATCGTCGCCTCGTCGGAATGCATGCTGAACCGCCAGCGCCGCGAGAAGCCGCTGGTCGACAAGGCGATCAAGGGCGGCGAGCGCGTGGTTAAGCCGAAATTCGGCGTCGATGAGGACATCTGCACCGGCGACCATGCCTGCATGCGGCTCTCCGGCTGTCCGTCGCTGTCGGTGAAGTCGCTCGACGATCCGCTGCGTGACGATCCGGTCGCCTCGATCGACCAGAATTGCGTCGGCTGCGGCAATTGCGGCGAGGTCGCGGATGCCGCCGTGCTCTGCCCCTCCTTTTACCGCGCCGATGTCGTCCACAATCCCGGCCGCTTGGACCGTTTCCTCGGAAGCGCGCGCCGCGCCGTGATCGGCCTGTTGCAGCGCCGCCGCGAGAGCCGCCGCCTGATGTTCGCCGATGCTTGACCCTAGCGCAGCGCTGCGCCCGAAGACGGGCGCTTTGGATGACGAGCAAGTGATAAAGCTCGCCGTGCTCGCCGTTGGCGGCCAAGGCGGCGGTGTGCTGGCCGATTGGATCACCGACGCCGCCGAGCGCAACGGCTACATCGCGCAATCGACCTCCGTGGCCGGCGTCGCCCAGCGCACCGGCGCCACGATTTATTACATAGAGATGGCCCGCGACACCGGTCGGCTGCCGGTCTTCGCGCTGTCGCCCTCGCAGGGCGACGTCGATATCTTGATCGCTGCTGAATTGATGGAAGCCGGCCGCGCCATCATCCGCGGTTTCGTCACGCCCGAGCGCACGACGCTGATCACCTCCTCGCATCGCATCGCCGCCGTCTCGGAAAAGATCGAGCCGGGCGACGGACGCGCCTCGTCGGAAAAGGTGCACGCGACGGCGCAAGCGGCGGCGAAGCGCTTCATCGCCTTCGATATGGAAAAAATCGCAGCCGACAACGGCACGATGATCTCGGCCAGCCTGCTCGGCGCGCTGGCCGGCTCGGATGCGCTTCCCTTCACCCGCGAAAGCTATGAGCAGGCAATCGGAGCCGGCGGCCGCGGTGTGAAAGCCAGCCTCGCCGCCTTTGGCGCGGCTTGCGACCGCGCACGCGGCATCGCGGCTGCACCGTCTGGGGATAATGCAGCCAAGCCTGCTGCTGCCGAGGCCAAGTCAACGGCGAAGGTCAGGGGCCCGGAAACCCTGCTTAAGGGCTGGCAGCAGCTTGCCGCCCGCGTCGCGTCGCTCCCGGAGCCCATGCGCGACATGGCCGAACGCGGCTTGAAGAAAGTCGTAGACTTTCAGGACATCGCCTATGGCGCCGAATATCTCGACCGGCTGGACACAGCGGTGGCACTGGACAATGTGGAGCGCAACTATGCGCTGTCGATCGCGGCGGCAAAGCATCTCGCCAACGCCATGTGCTACGACGACATGATCCGCGTCGCCGATCTGAAGACGCGTTCGACTCGCGACCGGCGCGTGCGCAAGGAGGTCGGCGTCGAGGAAGGCTCAGTGCTGCAGGTCACCGAATATTTCCATCCGCGCATCGAGGAGTTCTGCGGCACTCTGCCGGCAAGCCTTGGCAGCTACATCGAGAGCCGGCCGAAGCTCGCCGCCTTCCTCGACCGCCGCATAAATCGCGGCCGCCACATACGCACCGACAGCCTTACGGGCTTCGCCATGCTCTGGTTCATCGGGGGCCTGCGCCGCTGGCGCCGCCGCCTGCTGCGCCATAAGGTCGAAGTCGAGCATCTCGAGCGTTGGTATAGCCTGGCGCTGAGCCATGCTCGCCAGGACTACGCTTTAGCCACCGAAATCCTGAACTGCCGCCGGCTGATCAAGGGCTACAGCGACACCCATGCCCGCGCCCAGTCGAAATTCGACCGCGTGCTCTCGGCGCTGCCCCTGCTCAAGGGCCGCGAAGACGCCGCCGACTGGATCCGCCGCCTGCGCGAGGCGGCGCTGAAGGACGAAAAGGGCGATATGCTCGACGGCGCGCTGAAGACGGTGGCGACGCTCGACGAAGAGCCGGCTCAATAACCGCTCTCGCTGAAGCGATGGGCGTGGCGCCGGGACAACGGCCGAAACAGCCTATTCGGCGGCTTCCCGTCCTGAGACCTGCTCGACAAGGATCCGGAAAAAGATATGCGGCAAACTATCCGAGACGGGAGGCGTGACAGGTCTGAGCGCGCCGGGTTCCCACCAATCGGTGTGCTTGCTCAAGACCGACCAGGCATGGTCGCGCTCAACCTTATGGCCGACCCGGTCCGGCAGTTCCTCATAGCGACCGTCGACAACAACGCTTCTCCATCCGCGTCCTTGCGTGTGTTCCTGCACCTGGGCGCACACTAGGGGATTGGCCCGCATCCAGTCGATCTTTTTACCCTCCAAGGAGAATGCATAGAGATGGCTGTCGGCGTAGGCATAGTTGAAGCATACGACGTAAGGTTGCCCATCCTTCACGCATGCCAGATGGCCAACGCGGTTTGCCGCCAGCAATTTCGTGCATTCCAAAGTGGAGAGCGTGCGGATCATCATCGCTATGAACTCCCATCTTCAACTAGCCTTCGACCGGTCCCGCCGATTGGCCTTTATCAATCTAAAGCCTAGAGCGGGGCACGTCCTGGCTCATTGATGTGGATCAATTTGATGCCGGGCGACGGCCGCGGCAATGCCAATTTCAACGGCGCAACCGCGAGGCGCCGCGTGCCGAACCGCCGCGGGGCGGCACCGTTGAATGGGGGTTAACGAAGATGTGATCCGCACCGCTCCGACGGAATTCGACCTTGTCCTCCGTTTCACGAGGGTAGGGACAAATTACGGAGACAACGCATGTTCACAAGATACTTGCTGCCTATCGCCCTGGCCGCCGGCACATTGACGCTTTCCGCCGTAGGCTCCGAGGCCATGCCGCTTGTCAAGCCAAGCGCATCTTCGCTGCCGATCGAGACCGTCGGCTGGCGTTGCGGCCCCGGCTGGCACATGAACCGCTGGGGCAGATGCGTGCCGAACGGCCGGGTGATCATCCGCCCGATGCATGTGCGCCACTGGCACCCCGGCTTCTGGTATCACGGCCGCTGGCATCACGGTTTTTGGAGCTGATGATCCGTCGAGGGGATCGACGCCCGTGCCGGAATTGGCGCGGGCGTTTTGGCTAAGGTCCCCACGCACGGCGTTCGAAACCTACGCGCCAGCGTTCTTGATTGGCCGAGGCCCCTCCGCCCGTGGATGACGAACTGACAGGCGCCGAAGCTCATCACTGACCGGCAAAGTCTAAAGCATGTCTCCCGAAAGTGGGAACCGGTTTCGGGACATGCGTAAAGTCAAAACCCTAAAGCGCATGGAGCGAATCTGAAAGATCGCGACGCGCTTTAGGCTCACCCCACCAAGTCCCGCATCGGCTTCACACCGGCCGACTCCGGAAACACCTTGTCGCCAAGCGCCGCCGCCGACAGCCCGAACTGATCCGCCAGCAAGCCCTTCAGCACAGCGCGTACATCGCTGGTCGGCGCAAGGTCGCGCTGTTCATAAAGCTGCGCCGGCTTCAGGCCCGGCCAATCGGCAATGACGCGGCCGCCCTTGATCGCGCCGCCCGCCAAAAGCACCACCGTGCCGGTGCCGTGGTCGGTGCCAACGGTGCCGTTGATGCGGGCCGTGCGGCCGAACTCGGTGATGGCCACGACCGCCGTGTCCTGCCAACGCGCGCCGAGCCCTTTCTCGAATTCCTCGAAGGCGCCGTCGAGGCCGCCGAGCAGATTGGCGAGCCGGCCGGTGGCGCCGCCTTCATTGACATGCGTGTCCCAACCGTCGAAAGCTAAAGCCGCGATGCGCGGCCCGTCATCGGCCGCCATCAGCCTAGCCGCACCCTGCGCAGACTGCCGCATGCCGGCGGCATTGTCGAGGCCGCCCTTCGGCTTCATTGTCTTGCCGTCGAGCTGGTCGCCCATCGCCATGCGGTCGGCGGCGAGACCTTTCTGCAGGGCTGCAGCCAGCACCGGGTCACGATGATTGTAGAGGTCGAGCACGCGCTCGGCCAAGGCGTCGCCAGGGGTCGGCAGCGCCTGCGGCGCCCACCCGAGCACGGGGGCGCCACCGCGGATCACCAGCGGCGTCGACGGCCCGACCGCCAGCCCGCCGAGCTTCGCCACGCGGTCCCCCGTCGGCAGGCAGGCCAAAGCCCGGTTGAGCCAGCCGCTGGTTGCGTTGCCGGGGCCGGGCAGGCCGCTTTCCAGCACGTCCTGGCCGTCGAAATGCGAGCGGTCGCGATAGGCCGTCGCCGCAGCATGCACCACCGCCGCCTGCCCGTCCTTGAACAGGCGCGCAAACACCGGCATTGCCGGGTTCACGGCAAAGAAACCGTCGAGCGGCAATGCGGGGTTGGCGCCTGAGAGCGAAAGCGCGATGTCGCCATGCAGGCCGGCATAGTCCGGATCGCCGACCGGCCCGACCGTCGACAGCCCGTCAAGCGCGCCGCGCAGCACGATGACGATCAGGCGCGGGTCGCGTTTGTCGGCGGCGCGCGCAAAGGGCGGCAGATAGGCCCAGGCGAACAGCGCGCCACCGCTCATCAGCATCGCGCGGCGGGACAGGCTTGGGGTTTCGCAAAGAAGGCTCATAGCCATATCTCCGTGTTGGATCACCGTCGTTGAAATTCCGGAGCCATCAGCAACAGCGCCAGGCCCTGCTGCTTGGATTCAGCGCGAGCGATCGCCTCTCGCGTCTGCGACGAGACCGAGGTGCCGAGAAGAACGGAAAGCATTTCGTCGGGATCGCCGATGTCGTTCGCCTGCTTCGCGGCCTGCCAGGCGATGTCGAGACGCGTCTTCAGCCCCTCCGCCGAAGCCCAGGCGTCTGTGCTGTCGGAAAAGCCGTTCGGTCCAGGCGGCTGCCACAGCGGCTCGCCGAGCACGCTCAGCCAGCGGAGCGACCGTTGCGGTTCGTTGCCGGCGGTCGCGCCGACCGCGCGGCGCAACGCGACGACGTAATCCAAGGGCGAGCGCAGCTTCGTGAGCGGCGCCGACCAGGCTTCGGGCATGTCGATCAGCGTCAAGGCGATCGAGCGCAGGTCGCCATCGGTCTTGGTGAAGACCGTGGCCAGCCGGGCGACGGCCGCTAGGGGCGGATCATCGGCGATGAAATGGCGCGCAAGCTTGGTGGCGATGTGCCGCGCGGTGGCCGGATGGCGGGCGATGTCGTTGAGAGCGGCCTCCGCTTGGCCCATGCCGCCATCGGGATAGGTCTTGCCGAGCAGCACCGCTTGGCCCGGCTGATGCGCATTGGCGTTGAAGACGAAGCTTCCCGGCTCTCCCAGCCGCCCCTCGCGGCCGGCCATGGTCCAGCCGGTCAGCATGCCGGCGAAGCTGGTGACGTCGGCTTGGCTATAACCGCTACCGACTCCCAGCGTGTGCAATTCGAGAATTTCGCGGGCCAGGTTCTCGTTCAGCCCACGGCCGCGCCTTTTGCCGGCGCGCGAATCCGGCCCGATGGACTGCTGGTTGTCGAGATAGAACAGCATGGCCGGATGATGCTCGACCGCAAGCAGCATGTCGGCGAAGCGGCCGAGCACGAAGGGGCGGATCGCCTCGCGTTCGAAGGCGCCGGCGCAGGCCCGCACGACCGGCGCCTTGGCGACGGAAACGCAGAAATGGTTTGACCAGAACCCGACCAGCCGCTCCACGAAGCCAGGCGCCGCGGGGAGTGCCTTGTCGAACCGGGCCTGCGCCTCGTCCCGATAGATATCGGCCTCGACACGTGGCACCGTGGGTTTGGCTTTTGTCACAGCCGGACCCGCTGGATCATCCGTTGCCATCGGCTGCATGGCGGCCGCCGCTTTTTCATCCCGCGCCGCCTTGCGCTCCATGGCTGCCGCCATGCTGGCCTGGATCGCCGCTGTGCTGTCCAGCAGCCCGGCATTCCGTGGGTCGTCGGGGGAAATCAGCGCGATGTCCTGCTGCTTGAGCTCGGCCTTGAGGCAGCCGCGCGGATCGGCGGCGATCTTGCCGAGCTCGTCGCCCGGTCTTGCGCCGAGGCCGAAGCGGTGGAGCGCCACCAGCGCCGGATCAGGCGACCGGGACTGTGAAACCGGTGCGGCCATCGAAGCCTCCGTCCGAAGCCGATGCCTCGGTCAGTATGTTCCATGGATCGGGAAGGCGCTCACAACGCCGGACGCAGCACCGGCGCCGGGAGCGGGCCGTTACCAGCGGCGCCAGTGGTGCCAGTGATGGTAGGGATGCCAGACCGGGCCGATATACACGCGCGGTCCGCCCCAGTAATAATAGCCCGGATAGATCACGCGGCGGTTGGGGACGCAGCGACCCCAGTAGTTGGGATGCCAACCCGGACCGCAGCCCCAGGCGACATGCTCGATCATTGCCGGCGCGGCGGGCGCAAGCGGTGCGATAGGCATGGCCGAGGCGGCACTTGCCGCGACCGCGCCACCGATGGCGAGCGCTGCCGCGAGCGAATATTTCGTCAGACTGTTCATGGGATGCTCCCGAAGTTCCGAAGTTGAAGAGAACCTGCCCGCCGCCCAAGGCGGTCACAGGCCTGTCCCTCTTTTTCTTGAACGGGGCGTGTCCGCTCTTTCCGTCGCTGCCTATGGCGAATTTTTTGCAGGCGGCGGCTGCCGGCCCGCACGCCGAAGCAAGGCGTCGGCCAGCAACTGGCGGTCTTCCTGCGAGCCCGATGCGGCGAACTCAATGATGCGTTGCTCGAGCCGGGTGCGGACGGTGACATCGGCGTTGCGCACTCGCTCCAGGGCGGCGGCAAGCGCGTTGCTGTCGAGGGTCGGCTGCTGCAGCAGGTTCGCCGCCTCGCGCCGCGCGGCCTGTCCATCGAGGATCACGTCCCGCGATTCCCGGCGCACCTCGCGCAGTGCCTGGCGAAAGATCTTGCGGTCGGCGGCGGGCAGCCGCCCGCCAGCCGATTCCAGCGAATAGCCGGGATTGGACTTGCCGATCAGCCAGCCCGCCCCGCCCGCGACCGCGCCGATCAGAAAAACGTTGAGCATCAGAGATGCCGCGACAAGACGCGGGTTCATAGATCCTCCTCCGCCTGGTCGGCATCGGGTCCGGCGTCGCCGAACGACGTCGTATTGGCGTCCATCACATAATGATCGGCCTGGATATCCGGGCTGACGACGGTCACCAGCGCCAGCCCGGCCACGGCGCCGGCGACCCAGACGCCTGCAAGCCCGAAGCCCAGCCACCAGAACCGCCGGCGGCGCTTCTGGCTGACCTCGGTCGCGGCGCGGGCGACTATGGCGCGATGGAGTCCCGGGCTGGCTGCTTCGACCCGATGCCGGTCGAGCATGGCGTCGAGCCTGCCGGCGCGCGCCAGGATGGCGCGGCCTCGCTCGGTCTCGGCAAACAGCATGGCGGCGGCCTGCTCGGCCGGCGGCCAGCGGTGCAAGGCGCTGCCATAGGCATCCGCCAGCGCGGCGAAGCGCCCGGCATCCATCGGCCCTCCCGAAACTTTCTCAGCCATCTTTTTCCCCCTTCCACCATTTTGACGTGGCCCCCCACCCCGCGGTCGGCTGAATTCGACGTCCCTTCAAGGTCTCATTCATCGCAATCTCCTGCGAGCATGGCCTGCAACGCGCGCCGACCCCGCGCGAGCAGACTTTCCAGCGCATCGACGCTGACCTGCATGGCGCCGGCGGCTTCGATGTTGGACAGCTCCTGATAATAGACCAGCACGATCGCCTCGCGCTGGCGCGGCGCGAGGCGTTGCAACGCCTGGCCGACCCTGCGCTCTTCATCGCCCGGCATGGCATCGGGAAGCGGCGCGTCATCGGCCACCTCCGGCAAGTCGTCGGTCGTCCACTCGCGCCGGCGCCGCAGCCGGTCGTAGCAGAGGTTGAGCGCGACGCGATGGATCCAGGTGTCGAAGCGTGCGTGCCCCCGGCGCCAGCTCGAGGCGTGGCGCCAGATGCGCACGAAGGTCTCCTGGGCGACGTCCTCGGCCTCCGCTGCGTCGCCGAGCATCCGTGCGGCCAGAGCCAGGATGCGCGGCAGCTTGCGCGCCACCATCGCCTGCACGGCGGCGGGGTCGCCGGCGCCGATGCGCCGTACCAGCTCCTCGTCCGGATCGGCGCCCATCAACAGGAGCGCTCGCATGTGTCATTGCGCGGCATAACCTCTTGGTCATTGCTCCTGCTTGGGAGCGGTTTTGTGGCCTGGCCGTTCGTCGGCGCTGAGCACCCCGTCGCCGTTCTTGTCCAGCTTGGCGAAGCGCTTGGCCAGGAAGGCGTCGAGTTCTCCCTTGTCGACGAAGCCGTCCTTGTTGGAGTCCATGCGCGCGAAGGATTTGGCCGGATCGCCCTTGGCCTTGCGCTCGGTCTGGAAAGCAGTCCATTCGGCGAGGCTGACCTTGCCGTCATTGTCCGTATCCGCCCCCATGAACGCCTTTTCGCGGCGCGCCTCGAATTTTTCCAGCGTCAGGTCGGACTTGGTCTGGTCGGACTTGGCGGCAGCCGCAGTGTCCGGCGTCGACTGGGCTGGCGCGGCGGCAGGCGCCGTCGTCTGGGCGGCCGCGACAGCGGTCTGCAGGCCAAGGGCAACGACGAATAGGGTGGGGCGGATCATGCTCTCGTCTCCGGTTGCGCGCGGCCATTGACGGCCACGCTTCAGCCGTTGAACGCGGCGACGAGCAAAATCCGTCGATCCTTTTTCGACCGAACAAATGAATCCATCGGGCCGGCTCCGCCGAACCGGAACGTTAACGAACTGAAGCGGCGACTATCTCTGGTTGTCGACCACCACAAGTTGGTCCGGCTTGAAGCCGGCGTGCTGCGGGGTCCAAACGTCGCCCTCGCGGTTGAACCAATGGCACAGATATGTGCCGGAAGCCGCGCCGTCGCTGACGGTCATTTCCGGGCCTCCGGATTTCAGCCTGACGACGTCTCCGGTCTTGAAACTATTGGGCATTTCGACCTCCCATGCTGACAGGCCGAGTTTCCCACCAACAGCGACTCCCGACAATGGCCGAGACGCGCCGATGACGTGGTACAGGTTGGGAAGGTGTCGAGAAACTGCGCCGGCAGCGCTCCATGTGTGGCTGGATCGTCGGGGCGTCGCGTGCCAAGCGAGCGGCCTGATCGCTCCATGCCTTCAATCGGTGTCGCGCTGTGGATCAGGCGGTTGCGCCGATCGGCTGTCTTGTCCGGCCGGCCGGACGGTCATGGACCTTTCATCGGGCCACAATGCCTGAGCCTTCATAACCGCTGCCAGAAGATTGTCTGCTTCAACGCTTCCGATCTCGGTTAGAAGCGGGCTGTTGCCCCCTGCTGCGAAATCGACGTGATAGACAGTCCAGCTCCTCATTGCATTTCCGGCAATTTGCGTCTCGGCGTGGGCACGCGGATAGGTGCCCGGCTCGCTTTTGTGGTTGGGATTTTGAGGTCCGCGAGCCGGGCATGCGCCAACCGATGGGCGGGGGGCTTGGGGTTATCAGCCGGCGCGATGGCGAGACTGTCTGATTTGCCCGCTGGTCCACAATCGACCGAGGTCCATCCTGCCGGGCGCATTGGTCCGAAGGAACCAAAGATATAGCCCCTTATTCCGCTAGGGCAGGTTGCTAGCGCCGGTGATCTTTTATCACCTGGGCGCTTGTGGCCGACGTTGGCTCTCGCCCCCTCATTACCCGCTTCCTGTGAAACTGGTGGCGATATAGCGGCGCTGGCAAAGAAAAATGGCGCACCCGAAGAGATTCGAACTCCTGACGCCCAGATTCGTAGTCTGAAGGATGGTGCTAGCCGGCGTCGCGGTGTTCGGCCAATTCGTCCACCAATCGTTCGCTTTGCCGACGACGAATATGGATGGGCGGAGCGTCGGGGCCAAGAACGCCGCCGCAACTCGCCATCCGTATTCGGCAGCCAGCATTTTTTTGGAGACGACGTGGAGACAAAGGCTTTGGCGAAAAGTGATGTCTCCAACTCGCCGTCCGGACGGTTGGGTATCGCCCCTTGATCTACCCGGGAAGTCTTGGTGCCGCTTGCGTGACTCGAACACGCGACCCCATCATTACGAATGATGTGCTCTACCAACTGAGCTAAAGCGGCCCGGGAAGCACCAGGCTTCCAGAATGCGCTGCGTGATAGACTCAACCGCTCGCTAATTCAAGATGGGCAGTGGCGAATTCCGGCCTCGTTGCCGGCAATTCCCATCTACGGTTACCGCGCAACAGGTGCGGCCGTGGCGCGCGGCGGCGTCCAAGCCGGCTGCTCCGCACCTGCATCGCCCGGAGTGTTCGTGACGAAAAATGTTGATTCTCCAGCAAAAAACGCCGAAATGGCGTTGGATACGCTGGCAAGGCAGCCGCTTGCCCGTTGATCGATTGGCCGCCTGCGGCTAACGATCAGGGAACTGTGAGCGAACGCGCAGAGGGAGCTCGCTTGGACCCCATCGAGAAAGCTATCCGCAACGCCTTCGAGAAAGGCAATGCCGAGGACCGGGCGTTCCGAGAGAAGGTCTATCGATCGGCCTTTGCCGCGCTGGACCGCGTCCTGCAGGCCAACCCGAACATCACGGTCGAGGCCGCCATCGGCCGCCGCAAGGCGGTGCAGGCCAAGATCACCGAGATCGAATCCGAATTCCTGCCGGCCGTCCCTGATGTGACGCTGCCGCCGGAAAACGTCGTGCCGGCCAGCAATGGCGCGCTGCAGTCGCCCCGCGTCGACGCGCCGGCCGTTTCGGCCGCGCCTTCGGTCGACGCGCCGCTGCCGCCGTCGCAGTCAGCACGCTCGCCCTCGATCACCGTCGACGGACCGGTGCAACCCGATGCCTCGGACCAGCCCCGTTCGCGCGTGCTGCCGCGCGTGCCCGACATCATGCCGGACGAGACGGCGCTTCCGGATGCGCCCTCGCTCGATGATTCGCCAGGCGCTCCGGTCGGCAACGGCGCGCAGGTCGCGCCCGATCGCGACGAGCGGCGGATCAGGGGCCGGCGCCTGCCGCTGACCGCGATCTTCGTCGTCGCGACATTGCTCGCCGCCGCCGGCATCGGTCTCTACTTCGCCAAGCAAACCGGTGTCTTCAAGACGGCGGCCGAGCTCGACACCGGCCCGCCGGAACCGACGCCGACCCTCGACAGCGAGGACTCCTCGCAGCCGGGCAACACCGGCTCGCCGCAGAAGCCGGGCGAGGCGGACCAGTCGAAGAACTGGATCAACGTCTTCTCGCCCGCCGACCCGACCCATGTCAGCGCGCCTTCCGACGCCGGCGCCGAGGTGATGAAGGACGACACCGGTCAGTTCCTGCGCATCCGCTCCGGCGCTTCCGGTTCGGCCATTGCCTTCGATGTAGGCCAGGGCGTGCTGGAGAAGCTTGTCGGCAAGCACGCCATGTTCGACATCGTCGCCCGCTCGGAAGAGGGCAAGGAGACGCAGATATCGGTCGACTGCAATTTCGGCGATCTCGGCGATTGCGGCCGCAAGCGATACGCCGTCGGACACGAACGCAACGAATATCTGTTCGACGTGCAGTTCCCGGACAAGCATCCGGGCGCCGCCGGCACCATCGCCGTCAACTCCGACATCGACCAGAAGGGCAAGTCGGTCGATATCTACGAGATACGCGTTTCGATCGCGCAGTGATCGCGTCGCACCGTGTCCAAGCAGGCGACTTGTTGATTAATCCAGCAGGGCCTGCAGCGTCTCGATGCGGTCGGCTTCGACCGACGGCTTGTCCCAGCGCAGCCGCGAGATGCGGGGAAAGCGCATCGCGACGCCGGATTTGTGGCGGGTTGAGCGGTTCAGACCTTCGAACGCCACCTCCAGCACTAGGCCGTTCCTGCGGTCGGCGCGCACCGAGCGCACCGGGCCGAAACGCTCGATCGTGTTGTCGCGTACATATTTGTCGATCTCTTTCAGCTCCTCGTCGGTGAAGCCGAAATAGGCCTTGCCGACCGGCACCAGCTCTTCCGAGCCCTCGGGGCCGGACCACACGCCGAATGTGTAGTCTGAATAAAAGCTCGAGCGCTTGCCGTGGCCACGCTGCGCATACATCAGCACCGCGTCGATGGTGTGCGGGTCGCGCTTCCACTTGAACCAGGGCCCTTTCGGCCGGCCAGCGAGATAGGCCGAATCCCAGCGCTTCAGCATCACCCCTTCGATGATCGGATGCGGCGGCGCCTGGCGCAGCCGTTCCAGCGTCTCCCAATCGGGGAACTCGACCAGCGGCGAGAGATCGAAGCGGCTGGGATCGAGGGTTTGCACAAATGCTTCGAGACGCCTGCGGCGCTCCGTGAAGGCAAGTGCGCGCAAATCCTCGCCGTCGATCTGCAGCGCGTCGTAGCAGCGCATGAAAGCCGGATAGCGTTGCTGGATCTTTGGCGAGACACTCTTGCGGTTGAGCCGCTGCTGCAGGTCGGAGAATGTTCCGGTCGCCTCGCGCGGATCGCCGACCAAAAGCTCGCCGTCGAGCGCCGCTTCGAAAGTCATCGCTGCGGCAAGGTCTGGGAAGGAGCCGGACACGTCGTCGCCGGTGCGCGAATAGAGCCTGCGCACGCCGCCCTCGCACACCGCCTGCACACGGATGCCGTCCCACTTCCATTCCGCCGCATAGGCGCTGTGGTCGAGCTTTTCGAGGTCGCCATCGTCGACGGCGTTGGAGAGCATCACCGGCCGGAACAGCGCAAGTGCCGCGCTCCTCGGCTTTTCCGCCCGGCCTTCCAGCCAGGCGAACAGCTCGGTGTAAGGTGGCGTCAGCCCGTGCCAGAGCTCCTCGATCTCGCTGACATCGACCTTGCCAAGATCGGCCAGAGCCTGTTTGGCGAGCCGCGCCGACACACCGATGCGCAAGCCCCCGGTCACCAGCTTGATGATGGCGAAGCGCGCCGAGATGCTGGCGTCGTCGAGCAGTCGCGCCAGCACCTTGGGCCCGTCGGAACGGCTTGCCGCCTGCAGTCTGCTGACCACCTCGGCCAGCGTCGGCATGTGATTGGGTATGTGCCCTTGCGGCTGCGGCCAGACCAGCGATACAGTCTCGGCAAGGTCGCCGACATAGTCATAGGAATAGCCGAACAGCACCGGATCCATGCGCTCGACGACCAGCGCACGCAGCATCGCCGGCTTCACCGCCGCGATGTTGAGATCGCCCGTGATCGCCGCCAGCGCCAGCCCGCGATCGGGATCCTCGACGCTGTGGAAATAGTCTCTGAGCAGCGTCAGCTTGCCGTTGCGCGACGGCGTCAGCACCAGACGGTCGAGGAGCTCGGCGAAGCGGTTCATGCGCGCCACGCCAGTGACGAAAACCGGCGCGAGGCCCGCCTCTCTGGCCTGCCGGCCATCTCCCCCGCAAGGGGGGAGATTGGCAGCTTCAGAGCCGGCGCATCTCCTGTTACGTCGGAGATCAGCGAAAGCCGGCGCCACGTCTGATCTCCCCCCTTGAGGGGGAGATGCCCTGCAGGGCAGATCGGGGGGCCGTAGAGCGCGGCGGTGACGATTGGTGAGCCCTGCATCATCAATCGCCCTCGTCCTCATAGCCCACGAGATGCAGCGGCCTTGCCGCGATGCCCTCCAGCTCGCACCAGCGCACCAGCGCCTCCTCGCGGCCATGCGTGACCCAGATTTCCTCCGCGCCCGTTTCCTTGATCGTGATGATCAGCTCGTCCCAGTCGGCGTGGTCGGAAATGATCAGCGGCAGCTCGACGCCGCCCTGCTTTGCCCGCTGGCGGATGCGCATCCAGCCCGAGGCGAAGCACGAGATGGGGTCGGGAAAACGCCGCGCCCAGCGGTCGGCGAAGGCCGAGGGCGGGCCGACGACGATGGCCCCGGCGAAATCGGCCTTGCCGCCGCTTTCCACCGTCGCCGGCTCAAGCTGGCCGAGATCGATCCCCTGGCTCTGATAGTATTCGCTGAGCTTGGCCAGCGCGCCGTGGATATAGATCGGCTTGTCGTAGCCGGCGTCGCGCAACAGCCGCATCACACGCTGCGCCTTGCCGAGAGCATAGGCGCCGACCAGGTGCGAACGTTCGGGAAACTGCGTCGCCGATTTCAGCACGCGCGCGATCTCCTCATGGTCCGGCGGATGCCGGAACACCGGCAGGCCAAAGGTCGCTTCGGTGATGAAGACATCGCACCGGATGGGCTCGAACGGCAGGCAGGTGGCGTCTTCCTGGCGCTTGTAGTCGCCGGAAGCGACGATGCGCATGCCCCCATGCTCGACGCAGATCTGCGCCGAGCCCAGCACATGCCCGGCCGGGTGGAAGGTGACGGAGACGCCGTTTATGTCGAGTGTTTCGCCAGGGACCGCTGCCTGCGTCGATCCGGCGAAATCCTCACCATAGCGTAGCCCCATGATGTCGAGCGTCTCTTGCGTGGCGAGCACCGAGCGGTGGCCGGAGCGCGCGTGATCCGAATGGCCATGCGTGATCAGCGCCCGCCCGACGGGCCGCACCGGATCGATGAAGAAATCGCCGGGCGGGCAGTAGAGGCCTTCCGGCCGGGGTTTGAGCAGGTCGTGGGCGCGCATTGTCTTGAACATAGTGGCTAAATTTGCCGCGGGAAGCCCGTTGCAAGAGACTGCTGACTCATCTTAAAGCCAGCCGTCGGCTCCGTATTGCCGGTGGGATTCTTCAGGAATGAAACCGCTCCAGGCCTCGTCGGGCGATTTGACTGCCGATCGTCGCGCCGATTTCGCCGAGATGCTGCTCGCCTCGGGCGAGCCCGCGCAGGCGGCGGAGCTTCTGCTCGGCGCGCTGGAGCTGACGCCGCGATGGGACGCGGGCTGGTTTCGCCTCGGCGAGATGCAGGAAGCGGCTGGCCTGCTCGACCAAGCCGCAGAAGCCTGGATCATGGCGCTGAAGCTGGACCCCGGGGATCGCCTCGGCGCCGTGCTCAAGCTTCAACTAATCGGCAAGGCGCCCGCGGCCCCGGCGCCTCCCAGCGCCTTTGTCGAGACCTTGTTCGATCACTACGCCGACAGCTTCGAAGAGTCGCTTGTCGGGAAGCTGGGCTATCGGCTGCCGGACTTCCTCGGCCAGGCCATCCGCGAGGCAAGGCCCGGCCGGTTCCGCCTGGCCATCGACCTCGGCTGCGGCACCGGCCTGATGGGCGAAAGGCTGCGCCCATTCGTCGACCGTCTGGAGGGCTACGACATCTCGGCCGCCATGCTGAGGAAAGCGAAAGCCAAGGGCATCTATGACCTGCTGGCCAAGGCCGACCTTCAGCGTTTTTCTCATCCCGGAGCGGGGGCCGACCTTGTGGTCGCGGCCGATGTATTCATTTATCTGGGCGCCCTCGAACGCATCGTCGGCGCGGTGGCTGGCACGCTTGCCGAGGACGGCCTGTTCGCCTTTTCGCTCGAGACGCTTGCCGGCAGCAGTGATTTCGCCCTTTTGCAGTCACGGCGCTACGCTCATTCCGAGGCCTATGCGCGGCGCGTGCTCTCCGCCAGCGGGCTGGCGGTCCTGTCTCTGGAAAGCATGGTTATCCGGCACGACCGGCATGATCCCGTCATGGGCCTGGCCGTCGTGGCCGGCTTCCCCGCCGCTTCTGCCGGGTGAGCACTCAGGCATGAGCCGGTGCTTGCTGCGAAAAAGCCTGAATGGCATGGTCGGGGTGGCGCGGGGCAGACATCACGAGGAGAAATCCATGCGCTGGACCATGGTTGTGTTGGCGTCCTGCCTGACGGTCGCCGGCTGTGTCGGCGGCACGTCGATGGCCGAGCGCCAGGACGAGGACGTCCAATCCTCGTTGCAATATGACGATGTGCCTTGCGATCAACTGCTGGCGCAGCGCAATCAGCTGGCGCAGCAGAACAATCTGCCGATCACGGCCAAGCCGAGCTTCTCGAATCCGGCGATGGGCTTCGGCCCGTTCACGCCGGACATGCGCTCCAAGGCGCAGCGCGCCAGCAACAAGGCGAGCGGCGAGATCGACGCCATGAGCCGCTCGATCGAGCGCCGCGACTGCGGCAAGCCGAAGAAGAAAGAGACGTTCGGGTTGCCCGGCTCGCAGCCTTCCTGAGCGTTCGCGGCAGGCGATCAAGCAGCGATTTCGGGCCCCTGGACTAATAACCGGCCTCGCGGTCCACCAGGTTTTCAAGCTTTTCGCCGCGCTCGAAGGCTGCCATCTGGCGAAGCATGATCGGCGCCAGATGGGCCGGGTCCGAGGTCGCCGCCGCGTGCGGCGTGATAAAGACTTTCGGATGGCTCCACAGCGGGCTGGTCTTCGGCAGCGGCTCGACCTCGAACACGTCGAGGCTCGCCTCCTTCAGCGTCCCGTCGTCCAGCGCGCGCACGATGTCGGCGTCCTTCTGCAGGCGTCCGCGACCGGCATTGATCAGCACCGCGCCGCCAAGCCCGTTGCGCCGGCGCAGTTCCTTCAGCAGGCCATAGTTGATGATCCCTTGCGTTTGCGGCGTCAGCGGCAACAGCACCACGAGGATATCGGTGGCGTTGAGGAAGGGGATCAGCCCGGCTTCGCCGGAATAGCTCGAAACGCCCTTCATCGGCCGGTCGGTGCGCGACCAGCCGTTCACGGCAAAGCCGAGCGACAAAAGCACCGATGCCGCCGCGCGGCCGAGATGGCCGAGGCCCATGATGCCGACGGAAATGTCGCCGGCCGGGCGCTGCGGCGGCTCGTGCCAGATCTTCTTTGGCTGCTGTGCCCGATAGAGCATGCCGTGCCGGTGGTGATCGAGCACCCGCCACACGACATATTCGGTCATGTATTGGGTGAGATTGTCGGCGACGACCCTGACGATCGGCACGTCGGGCAGGCCGGGATCAGCGAAGATATGGTCGACCCCGGCGCCGACTGAAAAGATGGCTCGCAGATTGGGCAGCCCGGAGAGCAGGTTCGGCTTGTGCTTCCACACGACCGCGTAGGCAATCGAGGGATCGCTGGGGCCTGCAGGCTCCAGCACCACCTCGCGCTCAGCCGCCAGCAACTGATGCCAGCGCTGTGGATGAAAGGCCGTGACGGCAAGCAGGATTTTGCCTTTTTCCATTTGCGGATTCAGTCCTTGTTACGTCGATCCAGCCGAGCTTATTCGCTGACCACGCCGGTCGGCGCCGTCTCGATCTTGAAGGCCGCCGCCATCAGCGCCCGCGTATAGTCGGTCTGCGGGCTGCTAAAAATCTGTTCGGAAGGTCCCGCTTCGACGACCTTGCCATTGCGCATGACGATGACGTCATTGGCAAGGGCGCGGACGACCTTGAGGTCATGGCTGATGAAAAGATAGGCGAGATTGTGCTTGGCTTGCAGGTTGCGCAAAAGATCGACCACTTGCGCCTGCACGCTCATGTCGAGCGCCGAGGTCGGCTCGTCGAGCATGACGAAGCGCGGATTGAGCACCATGGCGCGGGCAATGGCCACGCGCTGGCGCTGACCGCCGGAAAATTCATGCGGGTAGCGATGGCGCGTTTCGGGATCGAGGCCAACCTCCTTCAGCACGGCGACCACCTTGTCGTCGCGCTCGTCGGGCGAGAGTTTCGGCTCGTGGATCTTCAAGCCTTCCTCGATGATCTCCGAAACCGACAGGCGTGGGCTGAGCGACCCGAACGGGTCCTGGAAGACGATCTGCAATTCGCGCCTGAGCGGCCGCATGGCGCTGAAGGAAAGCTGGTTGATGTCGCGTCCATTGAAATTGATCGCCCCGGTCGAAGAGATCATCCGCGCGAGCGCCAGCCCGAGCGTCGTCTTGCCGGAACCGGATTCGCCGACCACGCCGAGCGTCTGGCCGGCGCGCACGGTGACGTCGATGCCGTCCACGGCCTTCACATGATCGACAGTCTTGCGGAAGAAGCCCCTCTTGATCGGGAACCAGACCTTCATGTCCTTGCCGGTCATGACGGCCTTGGCGGCCGGGTCTGCCGCAGGCGGCTTCCCCTTCGGCTCGGCGGCCAGCAGATGCTTCGTGTAAGGATGTTGCGGGTTGGCGAATATCCCCTTGGTCGGCCCGGTCTCGACGATCTTGCCCTTGGTCATCACGCAGACACGGTCGGCGATCTTCCTGACGATGCCGAGGTCGTGGGTGATGAACAGCATCGACATGCCCTTGCGGCTTTTCAACTCCGCGAGCAGTTGAAGGATCTGCGCCTGCACGGTCACGTCGAGCGCCGTCGTCGGCTCGTCGGCGATCAAAAGCTCCGGCTCGTTGGCCAGCGCCATTGCGATCATGACGCGCTGGCGCTGGCCGCCGGAGAGTTGATGCGGGTAGGCGTCGAGACGTTTTTCCGGTTCGCGGATGCCGACCTCGTTGAGCAGTTCCAGCACGCGCGCCCTGGCCTGGCGGTCGCCGAGGCCCTGATGCAGCTTCAGCACCTCGACGATCTGTTGCTCGACCGTGTGCAGCGGGTTGAGCGAGGTCATCGGCTCTTGGAAGATCATGGTGATCCTGTTGCCGCGCACGCCGCGCAACGCCTTCTCGTTCATGGCGAGCAGGTCGGCGCCACTGAACAGGATTTTGCCTGAGGGATGACTGGCGGCGGGATAGGGCAGAAGCTTCAGCACCGACAGCGCCGACACCGATTTGCCAGAGCCGGATTCGCCGACCAGGGCAACGGTCTCGCCCTTGCCTATGTCGAACGAGATATGGTCGACGGCGACAGACTGCTTGCCGCCCTGCGCGAAGGCGACACTCAGATCTTGGACGGACAAAAGGGCTTCGCTCATTTGAACGTCTTGCGCGGATCGAAGGCGTCGCGCGTCGCCTCGCCGATGAAGACCAGCAGGGACAGCATCAGCGAAATGACGATGAAGCCAGAAATGCCGAGCCAGGGCGCGTTGAGATTGCGTTGCGCCTGTTTCAGCAATTCGCCGAGCGAGGCCGAGCCGGGCGGCAGGCCGAAGCCGAGATAGTCGAGCGAAGTCAGCGTCGAGATCGAGCCTGAGAGCAGGAAGGGCAGGAAGGTCAGTGTCGCTACCATGGCGTTCGGCAACAGGTGCCGGAACATGATGGTGAGGTTTGGCACGCCGAGCGCGCGGGCCGCGTTGACATATTCGAAGTTGCGGGCGCGCAGGAATTCGGCCCGCACAACGCCGACCAGGGCGACCCACGAGAACAGCAGCATCAAGCCGAGCAGGATGAAGAAGCCGGGCGGAAGGATGGCCGAGACGATAAGCAGCAGGTACAGCACTGGGATCGCCGACCAGATCTCGATGAAACGCTGGAAGAGGAGGTCGGTCCAGCCGCCGAAATAGCCCTGCAAGGCGCCGGCTGCGACGCCGATCAGCGATGACCCGAGCGTCAGGACCAGGCCGAACAGAACCGAGATGCGGAAGCCGTAAAGCACGCGCGCAAGCACATCGCGGGCTTGGTCGTCGGTGCCCAGCCAATTCCAGTTGCCGACCACGCAATTGGCGTCGGCCTCGCCTTTCGGATACTGGCTGCAGCGCGTCTTCTTGTCGTAAAGCCAGGACGGCTTTGCCGGAGCCGGTTCCGGAATGGCGTTGTTGACGGTCTGATAGGAGTAGCGGACTGGCGGCCAGATCATCCAGCCATTGGCGTTGATTTCGTCTTGGATGACTGGATCGCGATAGTCGGTGACCGCATAGAAGCCGCCGAACTTCTCCTCCGGATAGGCGACCAGAACCGGAAACAGGATCTCGCCCTTGTATGAGGCGATGATCGGCTTGTCGTTGGCGATCAGCTCGGAGAACAGCGACAGCACGAACAGGAACAGAAAGATCCAGAGCGACCAGTAGCCGCGCCGGTTGGCCTTGAAGTTCTGCAACCGCCTTTGGTTGAGCGGCGACAGAAATGGCCTGCGGGGCCTGGCCGGCGCGCTTTCGATCGCAGCCTCGGCCATCAGATGTCTCTCCGCTCGAAGTCGATGCGCGGATCGACCCAGGTGTAGATCAGGTCGGACAAGAGGCCGACGAACAGGCCAAGCAGCGAGAAGATGTAAAGCGTGGCGAACACCACCGGATAGTCGCGATCGATCACCGACTTGAAGCCGAGCAGGCCGAGGCCGTCGAGCGAGAAGATGTTCTCGATCAGCAGCGAGCCGGTGAAGAAGGCCGAGATGAAGGCGCCGGGAAAGCCGGCGATCACGATCAGCATGGCGTTGCGGAAGACGTGGCCATAGAGCACCTTGCGCTCGGACAGGCCCTTGGCGCGCGCCGTCACGACATATTGCTTGCGGATTTCTTCGAGGAAGGAGTTCTTGGTGAGCAGGGTGGTCGTTGCGAAGGCCGACAGCACCAGCGCCGTAAGCGGCAGCGTCATGTGCCAGAAATAGTCGGCGATCTTGGCGGGCCAGGACAGTTGGTCCCAATTGTCCGAAACGATGCCGCGCAGCGGGAACCAGTCCCAGAACGAGCCGCCGGCGAACAGCACCATCAAAAGGATGCCGAACAGGAAGCCGGGAATGGCATAGCCGACGATGACGACGCCGCTGGTCCACACGTCGAAGGTCGAGCCGTCCTTCACCGCCTTGCGGATGCCGAGCGGGATCGAGATCAGATAGGATAACAGCGTGATCCACAGGCCGATTGAGATCGAGACGGGCATCTTCTCCAGGATCAGGTTCAGCACCGAGATATCGCGGAAATAGCTGTCGCCGAAATCGAAGCGGATATAGTTCCACAGCATCATGCCGAAGCGTTCGAGCGGCGGCTTGTCGAAGCCGAACTGCTTTTCCAGCTTCTTGATGAATTCTGGATCGAGCCCCTGCGCGCCGCGATATTTCGAGCCGACATCGCCGGCAACGTCGAAATTGCCGCCACCGCCGCCGGCGTCGCCGCCTCCACTGCCCAGGCGATCGTTGCCACCTTGGTTGGTCAACTTGGCGATCACCTGCTCGACCGGGCCGCCTGGCGCGAACTGGATGACCGCGAAGGAGATCGCCATGATGCCGAACAGCGTCGGGATCATGAGAAGAATGCGGCGCAGGATATAGGCGCCCATCAGGCGTCCGACTCCGCGCAAACGTTCATGTCAGGCTTTGCCAATCTTTGCTGCCTTGCCCTTGTCGACCCACCACAGCGCCTCGACCGGAAAGCCGAAATCGGGTTTCTGCTCGGGAAAGCCGAACATGTCCCAGTAGGCGCTTCGGTGATTCGCCAGATACCAACTTGGAATCCAATCGCGCCGCGCGCGCAAGGCCCGGTCCAGTGCGCGCATGGCGGTGGTCAGGCTTTCGCGGTCCTTGGCGGCGCCGACGGCATCGATCAGCGCGTCGATTGCCGGGCTTGCAATGCCCGACAGGTTGCGCGAGCCGGACACGGCGGCGGTGCGCGAGTGGAAGAAAATCTCCAGATCGTCGCGGGTCGGCGTGGCGCTGAAACTGAATGCGGCCGACAGCAGGTCGAAGTCGAATGTCGATTGCCTGAGCTGGTACTGCGCCGAATCCACCAGACGGATCGAGGCGTCGATGCCGATTGCCTTCATGTTGGCGACCCAGGGCGAATAGACCTGCACAAAGGTCTCGTCATCGACCAGGAATTCGGCCGTCAGCCGTCCGCCTTTGTCGTTGACCACGAAATCGCCGGAGCGTTTCCAGCCTGCCTGTGCGAGCAGCTTCAGTGCGGCGCTCAGTTGTTTGCGGTCTCGCCCGGACCCATCCGACGGCGGTTGCGTCACTGCTTCGCCGAAGGCTTCCGCCGGCAGCTGGTCGCGCAAGGGTTCCAGCAGCGCCAGTTCCTGCGGCGTTGGCATGCCCTCGGCCCGAAAGTCGGATTTCTCGAAGCAGGATTGCGAACGCTCGTAGGACCCATAGAAAAAATTGCGCCGGGTCCATTCGAAATCGAAGCAGAGCGCGATCGCCTGCCGCACATGCGGATCCTTGAATTGCTCACGTCGCTGGTTGATGGCGGTGGCCTGCATGGACGGCGTCGTCTCGGCAGGAAATTCATGCTTGATCACCTTGCCGGCGGTGAAGGCAGGAAAGTCGTAGGCTGTCGCCCAGACTCGCGACGTGGCCTCTTCCCGATAGAGGATCTCGCCCTTCTTGAAGGCCTCGAACGCGGCAGTGCGATCCTGGTAGAATTCGATGCGGATCCGCCCGAAATTGTTCTGGCCGCTATTGACCGGCAGGTCGTTGCCCCAATAGTCGGCCACGCGCTCATATTCGATCCAGGCGCCCGCTGACCAGCGTCCGACCTTGTAGGCGCTTGAGCCGAGCGGCGGATTGAGCTGCGAGGAATCGAACGGGTTGGCCGTGAAAAAGGCCTTCGAAAGGATAGGAAAACCGACGATGTTGAGGATGGTTCGGGCAGACTGCTTGCCATCGAATGTAAGTTCGACGGTGTGAGCGTCCTTCGCCACGGCATCTTCCAGATGCGTCAGCGGCAGCGCGTAGTCCGGATGCCCTTTGTCTTTCAGCAGCTTGAAGGTGAAGGCGACGTCGTCTGCCGTTAGCGGGGAACCGTCATGGAACCGTGCCTGCGGGCGCAGCGAGAAGGTGAAACTATTGCGGTCGTCCGAAATCGTCACGCTCTCGGCGATCAGCCCGTAGACCGCGTCAGGCTCGTCGAGCGCTCTGGCCATCAGCGTATCGAAGCACATTTCCATGCGCTGCGGGGAATCGCCCTTGGGGACGAATGAATTCAGCGTGTTGAAGGTCTGCGGGCTCTGGTTCGCGCCCCAGTTGGGCGGCGAGAAATTGAACGTGCCGCCTTGCGGCGCATCGACTTTGACATAGTCGAAATGTGTGAAATCGGGCTTGTATTTCAGGTCGCCGAAGGCCGACAGGCCGTGCAGCTTGACGCCCGACGGAGTGTCGGCAAAGGCCCGGCCCCGCAGCAGCGCGGCGGTAGTGGCTGCGGCGCCGAGCCCCAGGAAATCGCGGCGACGAAGCAAAGCCTGCCGCCCCATCAATTGAGGCCCTTGTATCTGGCGGCCAGCGCCTTTTCCTTCTCGGGGTCGATCCACCAGGAATCGATATCGGCGCCGAGATATGCCGGCTGCTTTTCCGGTATACCGAACTTGTTCCAATAGGCATACCAGACAGCCGAGCGATAGTACTGCGGCAGAACGTAGAAGTTCCACAAAAGCACTCGGTCAAGGGCATGGGTGGCGGCGACCAGGTCGGCGCGATCGGTGGCGAAAATGATCCGATCGATCAGGGCGTCGACGACCGGGTCCTTAATACCCATAAGGTTACGCGATCCCGGGGTCTCTGCTGCCTTCGAACTCCAGAATTCGCGCTGCTCGTTGCCGGGCGATTCAGATTGCTGAAGCACCGTCGTCACCACGTCGAAGTCGAAGTGATTGATACGGTTGATATATTGGGTCTGGTCGATGATGCGTAGGGTGGCGTCAACTCCAATCTTGCGCAGGTTGGCGATGTAAGGGCTGGAGATGATCTGGTCGGTATCGTTCGAACCCAGTATCTCGAACTTAAGCGGCGCGCCGGTCTTCGGGTTGACCATCTTGCCGCCTTTGATCTGCCAGCCGGCCTGAGCAAGAAGATCAACTGCCTGTTTGAGGTATTTCCGCTCAGCCTGAGGCGAGTCATAGACAGGCAGCTTGAACTCCTGCGTAAACAATTCGGGGGGCAGCTTATCGCGATACTTCTCCAGGATATCCAGCTCCTTGCCTTTCGGCAGCCCGCTTGACGCCAGTTCGGTGCCCTGGAAATAGCTCGATGTTCTGGTGTTGAAACCGAAAAACAACGTCCTGTTCATCGTCTCGAAGTCGAAGGGCAGGGTCAGCGCCTCACGCACCCTGCGGTCCTGGAAAAGCGGTCGCCGCTGGTTGAATACGAAGCCCTGCATGGGCTGCGCATGCTCGCTCTCGAAGGTTTTCTTGATCACGTCCCCAGCCTTGAAGGCCGGGAAGTTGTAGAACGTTGCCCATCTGCGCGAACTCATCTCGCGATGAGTGTCGTCAAGTCCACCTTTGGTGAAGGCCTGCCATGCGGCGTTGTCGTCGAGGATGTAGGTGAAGTGCTGCGTGTCGAAATTCTCGCGGCCTATCTTCACCGGCAGGTTGGCCCCCCAATAGTCAGGCACCCGCTGCCAGATGATCTCCGAACCGGGCTTGAAGCTGGCGATCTTATAGGCGGCGGAGCCCAGCGGCGGCTCCAGCGTCGGCCTGGTGATGTCGCGCTTCTTGCCGCTTGCATCGGTGCCTTCCCACCAATGCTTCGGCAAAACGACGAGATCGCCGAGGATCTTGGGCAGCTCACGATTGCCCTTCTGGTTGAAATGGAACTCGACCTCGCGATCCGAGATCGCGACCGCCTCGGTCACGTTCTCGAAATAACGGTTGTATCTGGGGCTGTTGGCCTTCAGCACCTGGAATGACCAGACCACGTCGTCGACGGTGATCGGCTGGCCGTCATGCCATTTTGCCCGCGGATCGAGCCGGTAGGTGGCCGAGGAAAAATCGGCAGGGTACTTAAAGGCGTCTGCGATCAGCGGGTGGCTGACACTGCCTTCGTCGGTAGCCTGTTCCATCAGCGTGTCGTAAAGCAGGCCGCCACCAAAATCGGCGAAGCCGGCGGCGGGCGACCCTTGCACGATATAGGGGTTGAAGCTGTCGAAGGTCCCTATAGCGACGGCATTGTAGGTGCCGCCCTTCGGCGCATCCGGATTGACATAATCGTAATGCTGGAAATTCTCGCCGTATTTTGAAGGTCCGATCAGCGACGATGTCGTGCGCCATTCGTCGGCGAAGCCGGCGTGGAGGCTGGCGGCGAAGGCGAGCGCGAATGCCGATGCGAAAAGCGTGCGGAAGCGGCCAACCTTCATGCGTTCTCCTCGTCGCTAGTTCCAACCACCCGCAATCTAGATCATTTAACGGCGGTGGAAACCGCAAGGGACTGCCTTTGTCGCTGTCCATGCAGCTTTCCTAACAGAAAAGCCGGGACGAACCCGGCTTTTCCAAGGACGTCTCTGACAAAATGTTTATTGAGCGGGCGCCGCCGGCTTCGCCGGAGCGGCGCTTTCGGCGGGCTTGGCTGGCGCCGCACCTTCCGCCGGCTTCGCGGCTTCGGCCGGCTTTGCCGAAGCATCGGCGGCGGCACCCGGTTGCGGCAGCGGCTTCGGATTGTCCGACAGCGTGCGCAGATAGGCGATCACATTGGCGCGGTCTTCTTCCTTCGGCAGGCCTGCGAAGCCCATTGCCGTACCCTTCACGAATTTCTTCGGCGAGGTGATGAAGTGATTGAGGTTCTCGTAGGTCCAGTGCTCCTGGCCGCCCTTCGAGAAGTCCTTCATGCCGGCCGAATAGGCGAAGCCCGCATGCTCGGCGACGGGACGGTCGACGACGTCCCAGAGATCCGGACCGACCTTGTTCGGGCCGCCCTTTTCACCGGAATGGCAGGCCTGACATTTCTTGAAGATGGATGCGCCCGCCTCGGCATTGGCACTGGCGAGCAAGTCGGCGATCGGCTTTTCGGCCGCGGCAGGCGCGGCTGCGCCGCCTTCGGTCGGCTCCTGGGCCTCGATGGCGAAGCCGGGCTTTTCGGGGGCGGGCGAGGCGAACAGCCCGTCCGAGACGAGGCCTATCGAAAAGATAATGAAGCAGGTTCCCAGAAATCCGCCGAGCAGCTTGTTGACTTCGTTGGAATCCATACGCCCCTTGCTCCCTTTTCCGGCGGACCGTCCCGTCCACTCCGTCCGTCGGTATCGCGAACTGCCCTGAAAGGCCAGTCAAATCGGGCGGAAACTAGGTCTTTTGCTCTGGCGTTGCAACACCTATAAGGGCGCTTCCAGTGAGACCTTTTGCCACTTTTCCATCCCCGTTTTTCGACCGCCCTGAAATCCGATGCCGACCTTGATCCTGATCCCCGCCCGCATGGCCTCGACGCGCCTGCCGGGCAAGCCGCTGGCCGACATTGCGGGCGCGCCGATGATCGTCCATGTCGCCCGCCGCGCCACCGAGGCTGGACTTGGCCGCGTCGTGGTGGCGACCGACACGCAAGCCGTCGCGGAGGCCGTGCGGGCGCACGGCTTCGAGGCTGTCATGACCCGCATGGATCACGAATCGGGCTCTGACCGCATCTTCGAGGCGCTGAAGGCCCTCGATCCCAAAAAGCAGGTGGAAACGATCGTCAACGTCCAGGGAGACCTGCCGACCATCGATCCCGAGATCATCGGCGCGTCGCTACGTCCGTTTGAGGACAGATCGGTCGATATCGCGACGCTCGGCGTCGAGATCGTGCGCGACGAGGAAAAGACCAACCCGAATGTGGTCAAGATCGTCGGCTCACCACGTTCCGCGACACGGCTGCAAGCGCTCTATTTCACCCGCGCCACCGCGCCATGGGGCGAGGGGCCGCTCTACCATCATATCGGCCTCTATGCTTATCGCCGCGACGCGCTGGAACGCTTCGTCGCGCTCAAGCCCTCGCCGCTGGAGCGTCGAGAGCGGCTGGAGCAATTGCGCGCGCTGGAGGCCGGCATGCGCATCGACGCCGAGATCATCAAATCGCTGCCGCTTGGCGTCGACACGCCCGACGATCTTGAGCGCGCCAGACAGATACTTTCAAGCTGAGACCATCCGCATGACTGCAAAGAACAACAGAATCTCCTTCCAGGGCGAACCCGGGGCCAATTCCGACACGGCCTGCCGCAACATGTTCCCCACGATGGACCCCTTGCCCTGCCCGACCTTCGAGGACGCGTTCAATGCGGTCGAGACCGGCAAGGCCGAGCTCGCCATGATCCCGATCGAGAACACGATCGCCGGCCGCGTCGCCGACATCCATCACCTGTTGCCGGAATCGAAGCTGCACATCGTCGGCGAGTATTTCCTGCCAATCCATTTCCAGCTGATGGTGCTGCCCGGGGTAAAGCGCGAAGAGATCAAGACCGTGCACAGCCACATCCATGCGCTGGGACAGTGCCGCAAATATATCCGCAAGAACGGCTGGAAGCCGGTGATCGCCGGCGACACGGCGGGTTCGGCCAAGATGGTGTCGGAGGTCAAGGACCGCACGATGGCCTCGCTGGCGCCGGCTTTGGCCGCGGAACTCTATGGGCTAGACATCATCGAGAAGAATGTCGAGGACACCGATTCCAACGTCACCCGCTTCGTCGTGCTGACCAAGAACAAGCAATGGGTGGAGCGGCCCACGCCCGACGCCAAGATGATGACCACCTTCATCTTCCGCGTCCGCAACGTGCCGGCCGCGCTCTATAAGGCCATGGGCGGCTTCGCGACCAACGGCATCAACATGACCAAGCTCGAGAGCTACCAACTCGGCGCCTTCACCGCGACGCTGTTCTACGCCGACATTGAAGGCCACCCGGACGATCCGCTGGTCAAGCTGGCGCTGGACGAGCTGCGCTTCTTCTCGCGCGAAATGCGCATCCTTGGCGTCTACCCGGCAAGCGCCTCGCGCGAGCAGTGGAAGGTGGCTGATTAGGGCATGTCAATACAAGGCACATGCGTGAAACGGTGACTTAGGCCTCCGCTTGGATGTCCCACGGATTTACCAGCGTTACTCCCATTCCCTCGAAATCGCCGATGTTGCGCGTTACCAGCGTCATTCGCCGGGTGAGGGCCGTGGCGGCGATATACGCGTCATTGATCGGTTTGGGATTGGGCACATGCCATCGTGCCGCCTGAACAGCTGCCGCGTCGTCCAGCGGCACGATTCGACCGGAGAATGTTAGGATGACCGCATTTTCCAACCAGTTGCGCAATACTTTGCCAGCAACGGCATCATGGCGTTCCACCTGTCTTACGCCGATCTCCAGCTCGTGCAGCACCACGGCCGAAATAAAGGTTTCGGCAGGATCGACGGTCTCGTTCCAGAGCACGACGTTAGGATGTGCCCTACCGCTCGATACCTTTCGCAATTCGGACACGACATTGGTATCGAGCAACAGCATCAGGACAGGTCTACTGGCTCGGCACGTTCCGTGCGGGGCGGGAGCGGCAAATCGAGGTCACCCGCCTCCGGCGCAGCCAGCATGTCACCGAGCGACCGCGTTTTGCCGGTGAGCCGTTTATATTCATCGAACGACATGAGGACATGCGCTGGCCGCCCCCTGTCGGTGATGATCACAGGACCGTCCTTGGCAGCGCGTTTTGCGCGGCCAAGATCCTGATTGAGTTCGCGACCCGAAAGCGTGGTGATCATATCGATTTCGCAAATGTAGTTACGTAACCACATCTAATGCATTTGAGCAGAAATTGCAAGGTTGAGCGGATAGATAGCAACCACCCATCGCAGGTGATTGGTGTGTGTGCCTGGCGGCTCACCCTGTTTCACAACGACTTGCGCTTAGATCACCGCGCCCAGCGGCACGTAGTCAATCTCCAAGAATTTCTCCACCTCCGGTACCCAGCGGTCGCGAACGAAGGCGACGTGGTCGGGGTGCTCGTTGTAGCGCGTGTAGGCCGCCTGGTCGGCGAACTCCATCGAGAAGCCGAATTGGTAGTCGTTCTTGGGGCTCACCTGTCGCAATTGCTCGAAATGAGTGACGCCCTTGATCCCGGTCAGGATTTTCTTGGCGTCGTGGAGGAAGCGCTTTGTCTCCAGCGAATGCGGCGGATGCTTCAAAGTGAAGACGACCGTATGACGGATCATTCTTCTGCTCCTATTTGCTGTCGACCCAGGCGCGGATGAGGTGGTGGGCGATCGCCCCTTTCGGCGGCGTGATCAAGCCGCCGGCATGCTGCCTATCCAGCATCGTGCGCACCTCGTCGCGAAAGAACCAGCGGCAGTCCTCCAGCTCGTTGAGGTCGGCCTGGATATCCTCGTTGAGCGGCTCGCCGAAGCAGCCGATCATCAGCGAATACGGGAACGGCCAGGGCTGGCTGGCGTGGTAGACGACGCGGCCGAGCCGGATACCGGCCTCCTCCAGCGTCTCGCGCCGCACCGCCGCCTCGATCGTCTCGCCCGGCTCGATGAAGCCGGCAAGCGCTGAATACATGCCCGGCGCGAAATGCCGGCCGCGCCCCAGCAGGCACTTCTCGCGCGTTGCCGTCAGCATGATCGCCACCGGGTCGGTGCGCGGGAAATGGTCGGTGCCGCAGGCCGGACAGTGGCGCCGGTAGCCGCCGGCGCGCATCTCCGAGCGGTTGCCGCATTTCGAGCAGAAGGCGTGGCTGGCATGCCAGGCAAGCAGCGCCGCCCCTTGCGCCAGCGCGCCGGCCGCCGCCTCGTCGATCAGCCCCTGCATGTAGACGGAACGATAGTCGATCGCCTTGATCGTCTCGGGGAGATTTTCCGGCTCGACACCCGCCGGCACGGCCAGCACCGGGCCGGCGTCGGAGAAGCCGAGCAGCACGCCGCGATCGAGCGAGACATCGAAGGCCTCGCTCTCGGCCACGTTGAACCATGGGTCGAATTTGTCGCCGTCGAGTTTGAGGTAAAGCCGGCCGGCATGCATTAGCATCAGCCGTGTGGTCCGGTCGGCCAGCGCCTTTTCGACCGCGTCGTCGGCGCGGTTCTCGGATTGCCGGTCGATCCGGTTGCCGGCGAAGCCGACGAACTGGCTCGGCTCGCGCAAGGGCGCGTCAAACAGGCGGAAGCTCATGGGGACTCGGAATGCGCTGGTGGACACTGGTCAGCTTATAGCGCCGCCTTGATCGTTTCGGCAAACCGCCTCATATCGGAGCGCTGATAGGGCTCGCGTATGCCGTGCCCCCAGACAGGGCCGGGCCAGCCGGGATCGCCCTCTGACCGGGCGATGACATGGACATGCAGCTGGCGCACGACGTTGCCCAGAGCGCCGGTGTTGATCTTGGTGCAACCGGTGACCCGCTTCAGCGCCTGCGCCACCATATTGGTCTCGAAGGTCAGCATCGCCTGGTCGAGCGGCGTCATCTCATGGATTTCCTCCACGCCCGGACGCTGAGGCACCAGCACCAGCCACGGCCAGCGGCGATCGTTCATCAATCTGAGTTCGCAAAGGCCAAGCCACATAAGCTGCTCGCTGTCCGCCTCCAGACGGGCGTCCAGCGTGAAACCGGCCTTGAGGCCAGGCAGCATGGGCGTTTCCTTCGTTTCTTGTATCATTCTTCAAACCAACGAACGCTAGAGCGGCGGCAAGGTGGCTGCAAGCGATTCATTGACCGCTCTTGGCGATTTGAAGGACTTTCCGGTCTCCATATGGCCGCAGGCTCCGGCTCTGCCCTTGCATTTCGCCGCTGAATTGCCGATATGGAGCGCGGGAGGTTGGTGGTGGACGATCCACTCGCCAACCGGGTCAGGTCCGGAAGGAAGCAGCCCTAACGAGCCCGGAACGGGTCATTGTTCCAGCCTCCCACCTCTTCGCCTTTCTCCCGCGACATTGACGGCGCCAAGCCGCGCGGGCGAGACTATGCGCAGGAATCGGCCGCCTTCCGTCGCGGTCCTGGGAGCTTTTGACGGCGAATGAGCGAAGCCGGAAACTTGGGGACGGAAAGCCTGGGGACCGGTAAGGCCGGCGCCTATCGCGTCCTGGCGCGCAAATATCGCCCTTCGAATTTCTCCGAGCTGATCGGCCAGGAGCCGATGGTCCGCACGCTGACCAATGCCTTTGCCACCGGCCGCATCGCCCAGGCCTGGATGCTGACCGGCGTGCGCGGTGTCGGCAAGACGACGACCGCGCGCATCCTCGCCCGCGCCCTCAACTACAAGACGGCGACCGTCGACCAGCCCTCCGTCGACCTTTCGGTCCCCGGCGAGCATTGCCAGGCGATCATGGAAGGCCGACACGTCGACGTCATCGAGATGGACGCCGCCTCCCACACCGGCATCGACGACATCAGGGACATCATCGACCGCGTCCGCTACGCGCCGGTCTCGGCCCGCTACAAGGTCTACATCATCGACGAAGTGCACATGCTCTCCACCCAGGCCTTCAATGGCCTGTTGAAGACGCTTGAAGAGCCGCCGCCGCACGTCAAATTCATCTTCGCCACGACCGAGATCCGCAAGGTGCCGATCACGGTTTTGTCGCGCTGCCAGCGCTTCGATTTGAGGCGCATCGATGCCGGCGCGCTGGTCGCGCATCTGTCCTCGATCGCCGCCAAGGAAGGCATTTCCGTCGACGATGACGCCCTGGCGATGATCGCGCGGGCCGCCGAGGGCTCGGCGCGTGATTCGCTCTCCATCCTCGACCAGGCGATCGCCCATGGCAGCGGCACCGTCAGCGCCGACGCCGTGCGCGCCATGCTCGGCCTCGCCGACCGCGCCCGCATCATCGACCTGTTCGAATATGTTATGAAGGGCGATGTGGCGGCGGCGCTTGCCGAGTTCCGCGCGCAATACGACACCGGCGCCGATCCGGCCGCCGTGCTCACCGACCTTGCCGAGTTCAACCACCTCGTCACCCGCCTGCGCTTCGTGCCGGCGGCCGCCGACGATGCCTCGCTTTCCGAGGATGAGCGCCGGCGCGGCGCCGAATTCGCCGGCGCGCTCTCGGTGCGCGTGCTGTCGCGGACCTGGCAGATGCTGCTTAAAGGCATTCCCGAGGTGCAGTCCTCCAACCGCCCGGTCGGTGCCGGCGAGATGGTGCTGATCAGGCTGGCGCATGCCGCCGACCTGCCGACGCTGGACGAGGCGCTGAAATCGCTGGAAGGCGCGGGCCCGCTGCCGAACGGCGCGCCGCGCGCCAATGGCGCATCGGCAAATCCGGGCAATGGCGGCGGCGCCAGCGCCGTGGCGCAGGCGCGGATGCCCAGTTCAAATGGCGGCGCCCAGACGATGCGGCTGGTCGAGGCGCAGCCCGTGCCGGAGGCCTATGTTCCGCAACCGGCGCCGGTCACCGAAGCGCCTGTCGTTCCGGTGAAATCGCTGGCCGACATCGTCGCGCTCGCCGACGCCAATCGCGACATCGCTATCAAGGTGCTGCTGAAGCGCTGCGTGCGGCCGGTGCGCATCGAGCCCGGTCGCCTCGACGTCACCCTGACCGACGACGCTCCGAAGATGCTGCTCAACGACCTGACCTCCAAGCTGCGCGCCTGGACCGGCCGCAACTGGCTGGTGTCGCTGTCGAAGGAGGAGGGCGGCCAGACACTGGCGGAGATGGAGACGACGAAGCGCGAGAACGCCTTCTCCGACGCCAAGGCGGATCCGACTGTCGCGGCCATCCTTGCTCGCTTTCCCGGCGCCAAGATCATCGACGTGCGCATTCCGGATGTGCCGGACGTGGAAGAGGTCGAGGCGGAAGTGCCGATCGAGCCTGCGGCCGACGACGACGAAATCTGAGACAATCGTAGAGGACCACCCGATGAAAGATCTTCTCGGCCTGATGGGCAAAGCGAAGGAAATGCAGGCCAAATTTCAGGCCATGCAGGACGAGATCGCCACGCTTGAAGCCACCGGCCAGGCCGGCGGCGGCCTGGTCAGCATCACGCTGACCGGCAAGTTCGAGATGAAGGCGTTGAAGATCGATCCGTCGCTGATCAAGGCCGACGAAGCCGAGATCCTCGAGGACCTCATCCTGGCCGCCCACAATGACGCCAAAAGTAAGGTCGAGCAGGTCATGCAGGAGAAGACCAAGGCGTTGACTGCAGGCCTGCCGATTCCCCCCGGAATGAAATTGCCATTCTGAGGCGGCGTCCGCCAGTTAATTGATTATGAACGGAAATCGAGACCGGGCCGCGATATTAACCATTTTGCCGGCAATGCTCACGGGCTCGTTTCGCGGCTTTCATAAAGTTTTACCCAAGTCCAGAAGTTGCTAACCCTCTAGCCATCTTTTTGCCCGAAAGAGTCTCATTCTTGCCACATCTCGGGGCGGGCTGGCATCTTGGACATGAGGCTTTTTTGGTGATCGCGACGCGATGGAAGACGCCGCTGCTGCTTATCGGCATCGTCACTTCCCCCTTGCTCCTGGCCGGCTGCAGCCAGACCACTTCCTCCCATGGTATGTCGGTGTCGGGACTGACCGACGCGCTCACGCCGAGCTTCCTCACGCGTTCCTCCAGTCATTCGCTGAAGGATAAGGAATGCCTGCAAAGGGCGATGTTCTTCGAATCCAACCGGTCGAGCCGGGACGGCATGATCGCCGTCGGCACGGTCGTGATGAACCGTCTGCGCTCGGGCCAGCACGGCAACACCATCTGCGAGGTCGTCGGCGAGAAGGGTCAGTTCGCGCCGGGCGTGCTGACGCGGCCGATGAATTCCAGGGCGCTGCCCGATGTCGAGGAGGCCGCCGACGCGGTGCTGAGAGGCGAGCGCAAGGCTAAGCTGAAGAATACGATGTATTTCCACACCGCCGGCCTGCGTTTCCCCTACAAGAACATGCATTACACCATGGTGGCCGGCGGCAACGCCTTCTATGAGAAACGCGGCCGCAACTGGCAGCCGCTGCCGGACGAGCCGATGGTGGCCATGGCCTCCGACAAACAGCAGAAGATCGACCCCGCAGCTCCCGTTCTGGTGGCTTCCGCCGAGCCGGTGGTCAAGAAGATCGTGCGACCGGATCCCACCAAGCAGGTCGCAATGAACGAACCGACGCTCCCTGCCAAGGCGGCAATCATTCCGGCAGAAGAGACCTATGTGACGGCCGCTGCTGCACCATCGCAGAAATCCGGCCGGGTGGCGCAGAAGCCGACGGTCGTGGCGATGCAGGAGCCGATGGCCGAACCGGACGCCTCGCGTTTCGGCGGCACGCTCAAGGGCCGCTACATCACCTCGGTGCCCAACGCGCAGCCGGAAGCGTCGATGGGCTTCCAGTCGACGCCTGAGAACACCGACGCCATCGGCGCGATGATCGCCAGCCAGGATCGGCCGCTCGAGACCAACTGAACCCGATTGCATCCAGCGCAGGGCCCGTCATGGCAGCATGGCGGGCCCTGTGTCGTTGCGGCTGTTCCAAACCGCTCGGAAAAATCCTAGATCAAGGCGATGTCGAAGAGAATCGCCGGTCCGGAAATCGAACGCCTGATCCAGCTCCTGGCCAAGGTGCCGGGGCTTGGGCCGCGTTCGGCGCGGCGCGCGGCACTCCATCTCATCAAAAAGAAGGAACAGCTGCTCGAGCCTTTGGCCGCAGCCATGGGCGAGGCGGTCGACAAGGTGCGCATCTGCTCGACCTGCGGCAATGTCGACACCTCCGACCCTTGCATGATCTGCACCGATCAGCGCCGCGACGCCGGCACGCTGATCGTCGTCGAGGACGTCTCCGATCTCTGGGCGCTGGAGCGCGCCGCCGCCATGAATGTGCGTTACCACGTGCTCGGCGGCACGCTGTCGCCGCTCGACGGCATCGGGCCGGATCAGCTCAACATCCGCTCGCTCGTCGACCGTGTCGCCGGCGGCGAGGTGAAGGAAGTCATCCTTGCGGTCAACGCCACAGTCGAGGGGCAGACGACCGCGCATTATTTGACCGATCAGTTGTCGGGGTTCGATGTGAAGGTGACGCGGCTGGCGCATGGGGTGCCCGTCGGCGGCGAGCTCGATTACCTCGATGAAGGCACGCTGGCCGCGGCGCTGCGGTCGAGGACGGCGTTTTGAAGCTGGCGGGGAGGGGGCTTGGAAATGACGGAACGCGGCTTTTGCATGACTGCTCTCGCATTCCTGCTGGTTGCCTTGATCGCGCTTTCTTCCTCCCCGACCCACGCCGCCCCCATCGACGACCAGTTCCAGGCCTGGCTGCAGACCGACCTCTGGCCCGAGGCAAAATCCAAAGGCATCTCGAAAAAGACCTTCGACGCCGCCTTTCTCGGCGTGAAGCCGAACCTCAAGCTGCCAGATCTCGTCCTGCCCGGCGAAAAGCCCAAGACGCCTGAGAAGCAGCATCAGGCCGAGTTCGGCCCACCAGCCAACTACTTCGCCGAAAAGATCATCCGCGCCGTCACCACGGGCGGGCGTGCGCGGGAGAGCGCCAATTCAAGAGTGCTCGGGCTGATCGAGAAACGCTATGGCGTTCCGGGCGAGATCGTTCTGGCGATCTGGGGCCGCGAGACCGGCTTCGGCGCGGCCAAGATGCCATATGATGCCTTTGAGGTGCTGGGCACCAGGGCGTTCATGTCGACCAAGAAAGGCTTCTTCCGGACCGAGGTGCTGGCGGCGCGCGACAAAGTCGAGCGCGGCCGGGGGCCGGGGCACCCCCTGTAAAAGTGCAGGGGCCGCGCGCGCGGCCCCCCCCAAAAAAATACGCCAAAGGTACAAAACCACCCCCG
>NZ_JARTVT010000034.1:0-11698 GCF_029625685.1 Mesorhizobium sp. WSM4976 | reverse complement strand
TTATTTTCTCTTTTGGGGGGGGGCCCCCCGGGGGTTTTTCCCCCCACAAAACCCGTCCCCCCCCCCCCGGGGGGGGGGCGCCCCCCCCCCCGGGCCCCCCCCGGCCTGGCGCCGGTCAACGCGATGAAATCGTCCTGGGCCGGCGCGCTCGGCCAGCCGCAATTCATGCCGACATCGTTCCTCAAGCACGCCGTCGACTTTGATGGCGACGGTAGGCCCGACATGTGGAATTCGACGCCCGACGTGCTCGCCTCGATCGCCAACTACCTCGTGCATTATGGCTGGGTGAGGGGGCGCGGCTGGGGTGTCGAGGTGACGGTGCCGGCAAATGTCTCCTGCTCGCTTGAAGGCCCCGACCAGGGCAAGAAGATCTCCGATTGGGTGGCGATGGGCATCCGGCGCGTTGACGGCAAGGCATTTGCAGCAAGCGAATTGAAGGCCGAAGGTTTCCTGCTGATGCCGGCGGGGCGCAGCGGCCCCGCCTTTGTCGTCACGCCGAACTTCTATGTGATCAAGCAGTACAACAACAGCGATCTCTACGGCCTGTTCATAGGCCATGCAGCCGATCGCATCGCTAAGGGGGACGCTACCTTTGTCGGCACCTGGGGCGCGGTCGGCGACCTGCACCGGTCCGATATCGCCGCTTTGCAGCGGGCGCTCGAGGCTAAGGGCTACGATGTCGGCAGCGCCGACGGGCTGCCCGGCTTCAAGACGCGCCGCTCGATCGGCGTCTGGCAGGCCAAGAACGGCAAGCCCGCCACCTGTTTCCCCGATGCAGGCTTGGTCGCGCAGTTGAAATAGCGGCGACTTCCAGGTCTCAAACAGAGGCAGATTTTTCTCGATCGGCGGCTGCAATTAGCTGGCGCATGGGTCGACGGATCGTCGCTCATTTGGTCCGATATGCCATCTGGCAAAAATCCATGCGGCAGAGCGGACGCCGTCGAATTGGGAGTTGACCAACTGGACAAAAACCACGACGGTAAGTGGTCCAAGCCGCGGCCGGCTTCGAGAAGAATAATGAAGCCCTGAGCCGGGAACTCAGGTCAACAAAACAGGGAACGATCACCATGATGCTGGAAAAGTTTGCTGTCCGTAGCTTGCTTGCGGGTGTAGCCATGACTGCGCTGCTAGCGACGCCCGCCCTCGCGGTTACGCCGGCCGATACGCTGGTCGAGGGCTTTGCCATCGACGACATCATCTCGATGGATCCGGGCGAGGCGTTCGAGCTGTCGACGGCCGAAGTTACCGGCAATACCTACGATCTCCTGGTCCGCCTCGACCTCAGCGATACTTCCAAGGTCAAGGGGGACCTCGCCGAGAGCTGGACAGTTTCCGATGACGGCCTGACCTACACCTTCAAGCTCAAGCCCGGCATGAAGTTCGCTTCCGGCAATCCGATCACCGCCGGCGATGTCGCTTATTCCTTCGAACGCGCCATCAAGCTCGACAAGAGCCCGGCCTTCATCATCAACCAGTTCGGTATCAGCGGCGACAACGTCACCGAGAAGGCCAAGGCCGTCGACGACACCACCTTCCAATTCGTCGTCGACAAGGCCTATGCGCCGAGCTTCGTGCTCAACTGCTTGTCCGCCACCGTGGCCTCCGTCGTCGACTCGAAGCTGGTCAAGGAGCATGTCGCCGCCGTCACGCCGAGCGCCGATTACAAATGGGACAACGACTTCGGCAATGCCTGGCTGAAAACGGGCTATGCCGGCTCCGGGCCATACAAGCTGCGCGAATGGCGCGCGAATGAAGCCGTCGTTCTGGAGCGCAACGACAATTACAATGGCGAGAAGGCCAAGCTCGCCCGCGTCATCTACCGGAACATGAAGGAAAGCTCCGCGCAGCGTCTGGCGCTTGAGGCCGGCGACATCGACGTGGCCCGCAATCTCGAGCCGAACGATCTCGACGCCATAGCCAAAAACGCCGATCTCACCACGACCAGCGCGCCGAAGGGCACGGTCTACTATATCAGCCTCAACCAGAAGAACCCGAACCTCGCCAAGCCCGAGGTCCGGCAGGCCTTCAAGTATCTGGTCGACTACGATGCGTTGAGCACCACCATTCTCAAGGGCATAGGTGAGATCCACCAGTCCTTCCTGCCCAAGGGCGACCTCGGCGCGATCGACGACAATCCTTTCAAGCTCGATGTCGCCAAGGCCAAGGAACTGCTCGCCAAGGCCGGCCTGCCGAACGGTTTCAAGGTGACCATGGACGTTCGCACCGGCCAGCCGACCACCGGCATGGCGGAATCGATCCAGCAGACGCTCGGCCAGGCCGGTATCCAGCTGGAGATCATCCCAGGCGACGGCAAGCAGACGCTGACGAAGTATCGCGCCCGCAACCATGACATCTATATCGGCAACTGGGGCCAGGACTATTTCGATCCGAACTCCAACGCCCAGACCTTCGCCTCCAATCCGGACAATTCCGACGCCGCCAAAATCAAGACGTTGGCATGGCGCAACGCCTGGGACATCCCGGACCTGACCAAGGAGACCGAGGCGGCGCTTTTGGAGAAGGATTCGGGCAAGCGCGCCGATATGTACAAGGACCTGCAGCAGAAGATCCTCGACACCAGCCCATTCGTCATCATCCACCAGCAACTGGAAGTGGCCGGGCTGCGCAAGAACCTCAAGGATTTCAAGCTCGGGCCGAGCTTCGATACCAATTTCGTCTGGCCGGTCTCGAAGCAGTAATCCCGGCGGACGACACGCGTGAGCGTAGCCGACAATCAGCCGGCGACGGCAGGCCGCGGCAGCGACCGTGCCGTCGCATTTGCGTCGTCTATCGGCCGCTTCCTGGTCATCGCGGTGACGACCTATCTGGGTCTTCTCGCGGTGACCTTCTTCATCGGCCGCGTCATCCCGATCGATCCGGTTTTGGCCGTGCTCGGAGACAGGGCTCCCACCGCAGTCGTCGAGCGCACGCGCCGTGAGATGGGGCTCGACCTGCCATGGATCGAGCAGTTCTACATCTATGTGAAAAGCGCGTTGAGGGGCGACTTCGGCACTTCGGTGCTGACCACCAATCCGGTGATGTCCGATATCCGCCGCGTCTTTCCGGCCACGATCGAGCTTGCGACGCTGGGCACGCTGATCGGCGCGATCATCGGCGTGCCGCTAGGCGTGCTGGCGGCCGTCAAGCGCGGCAGCCTGATCGATCAGATTGCCCGAATCGTCGGCCTGATCGGCTATTCGGTGCCGATCTTCTGGCTGGGGCTGCTCGGGTTGGTGCTATTCTACGCCAAGCTGCAGTGGATCGCTTTCCCGGCGCGGCTCGACGTCGTCTACGAATACACCTTCACGCCGATCACCGGGTTCTACCTGCTCGATTCGGCGGTCCAGGGGCAGTGGGACGTCTTCCACGATGCCTGGCGTCATATCGTCCTGCCGGCCGCGCTGCTCGGCTATCTGTCGCTAGCCTATATCAGCCGCATGACCCGCTCCTTCATGCTGAACGAGTTGGCGCAGGAATATATCGTCGCGGCGCGGGCCAAGGGCTTGTCGGAAACGCGCATCATCTGGGGCCACGCGCTGCGCAACGCGGCGGTGCCCATGGTGACTGTGATCGCGCTCTCATACGCCAACTTGCTCGAAGGCTCTGTGCTGACGGAGACCGTCTTCTCCTGGCCGGGCATCGGCCTTTACATCACCAATTCGCTGCAGAATGCCGACATGAACGCGGTGCTGGGAGGCACCATCGCCATCGGCTCGGTTTTCATCGCCATCAACCTTCTGTCTGATCTGCTTTACCGGCTGCTTGACCCAAGGACGAAGGTCGGATGAGCGCTGAAACCATCCAATCCAGGCGCGCGTGGCTGCTGAGCGACCGGCCGGCATCGCGCCTGCAGGCAAGGCTCGGCCGCGCCTATGTGTCCTGGCGCCGATTCTCCGCCAACCGGTTGGCGTTGGTCGGCATGCTCATCATCATCGCGCTGCTGGTGGTCGCGACCTTTGCCGATGTGCTGGCGCCCTATTCGCCTACCGTCGGCGATCTGAAGAATGCCCGCCTGCTGGCGCCGAGCGCCGCGCATTGGTTCGGCACCGACGACCTTGGCCGCGACATCTATTCGCGCATCGTCTATGGCGCGCGCTGGACGCTTTATGTGGTGATCCTCGTCGCCATCATCGCCGCTCCCATCGGCCTGCTGGTCGGCACGGTCGCCGGCTACGCCGGCGGCTGGACCGACACGATCCTGATGCGTATCACGGACATCTTCCTCGCCTTTCCGAAGCTGGTGCTGGCGCTCGCCTTCGTCGCAGCTTTAGGCCCCGGCATCGAGAACGCGGTGCTGGCGATCGCTATCACCTCCTGGCCGCCCTATGCGCGCATCGCCCGCGCCGAAACGTTGACGGTGCGCAACTCCGATTACATCAAGGCGGTGCAACTGATGGGCGCCTCGCCCTTCCGCATCGTGCTGCGCCACATCATGCCGCTCTGCATCTCCTCGCTGATCATCCGCGTCACGCTCGACATGGCGGGTATCATCCTGACCGCCGCCGGCCTCGGCTTCCTCGGCCTCGGCGCGCAGCCGCCGCTGCCCGAATGGGGCGCCATGATCGCGTCCGGCCGCCGTTTTATCCTCGACCAGTGGTGGGTGGCGGCGGCCCCCGGTGCCGCCATTCTGATCGTCAGCCTCGGCTTCAACCTGCTCGGCGACGGCCTGCGCGACGCGCTCGATCCCCGGAGCGGCGACCAATGAGCGACATGCTCCTCGAAGTCGACGACCTGCGCGTCACCTTTCCGACCCGCACTGGTCTCGTGCAGGCTGTGCGCGGCGTTTCCTTCTCGCTTGGCCGCGAGCGGTTGGGCATCGTCGGCGAGAGCGGCTCAGGCAAGTCGCAGACCGGCCGCGCCATCATGGGCCTGACCCCGCCGCAGGCCGAGGTATCGGCGAAGAAGCTCGCCTTCGACGGCATCGATCTTTTGTCGATATCGCCACGCCAGCGCCGGTCACTGCGGGGAAACCGCATCGCCATGATCCTGCAAGACCCGAAATATTCGCTCGACCCGGTGATGACCATCGGCCGTCAGATCGTCGAAACGCTGCGCACGCATGAAAAAGTATCCAAGGCCGAGGCGCGCGAGCGGGCTTTAGCCATGCTGCAGGCGGTGCAGATCCGCGATCCGGCCCGCGTCTTCGACCTTTATCCGCATGAGGTCTCCGGCGGCATGGGCCAGCGCGCCATGATCGCCATGATGCTGGTCACCGGACCCGAACTGATGATCGCCGACGAGCCGACCTCGGCGCTCGACGTTACCGTGCAGCTCGACGTGCTCAAGATCCTCGACAAGCTCGTCGCCGAGCGCGGCATGGGCCTGATCTTCATCTCGCACGACCTGCGGCTGGTCTCTTCCTTCTGCGACCGTGTCGTCGTCATGTATGCCGGCAAGGTCGTCGAGCAGATCAAGGCTTCCGAACTGCGTGATGCCCAGCACCCGTACACGCGCGGCCTGCTGAACTGCATGCCGAGGATCGGCTTCGAGCGCCACCCACTGCCGGTGCTCGACCGCAAGCCGGAGTGGGCGGCATGACGGCTTCCATCATCGTCGAAGGGCTGGAAGTGGTTTTCGACCGCTTTCGCGCGCTGAAGGGCGTGAGTCTCGAAGTAAGGGAAGGCGAATCCTACGGCCTCGTCGGCGAGAGCGGTTCCGGCAAGTCGACGCTGCTGAGGGCGATCACCGGTCTTGCGCCTGTCGCTTCCGGCACCATCACCGTCAACGGCAAGACCTTGGGCAAGACCCGCGACAAGGCCTTCTACCGCGATGTGCAGATGGTGTTCCAGGATCCCTACGGATCGCTGCATCCGCGCCAGACGGTCGACCGCTTGCTGCAGGAGCCGCTCGCGGTCCATGGCATTGCCGACGGCGAGAGGCGCATCGAGCGCGCGCTGGACGAGGTCGGCCTCGGCAAGGGCTTCCGCTTCCGCTATGCGCACCAGCTCTCCGGCGGTCAGCGCCAGCGCGTCGCGATTGCGCGTGCCCTGATCCTGGAACCCTCGCTGCTTCTCCTCGACGAGCCGACCTCGGCGCTCGATGCCTCCGTCCAGGCGGAAGTGCTGAACCTGCTGGAAGAGGTCCGCCGCCGCCGCAAGCTCACCTTTCTGATGGTGAGCCACGACCTCGCCATCATCACCCATATGTGCGAGCGGCTGATGGTCATGCAGAACGGCGAGGCGGTGGAGACGTTGACCGCGAGCCAGCTGATCGGGCACCGTGTCAGCGATGTTTATACGCGCAATCTGCTCAGGGCGAGCGAGGGGTTCGTGCGGGTCTAGCGTTCTGCGCCTTGAGTTTCGGGGACAGCGACGGTGTCCGCATCGTTGCCTTGCTCCTCCTTCGGTTCCTTGATCCTGAACCACGTCACATAGAGCGCCGGCAGGAACAGCAGCGTGATCGCCGTGCCGGCGATGATGCCGCCCATCATGGCATAGGCCATCGGTCCCCAGAACACTTCGCGCGCGATCGGGATCAGCGCCAGGCTGGCGGCGGCCGCCGTCAGCGCGATCGGCCGCATGCGGTGCTCGGTCGCTTCGATGACCGCCGCCCAGCGGTCCTTGCCTTCGGCGACGAGGTCCTCGATCTGCACGATCAGGATGACCGAGTTGCGGATCAGGATGCCGATCAGCGCCAGCACGCCGAGGATGGCGACGAAGCCGAGCGGCGCGCCGCTGGGCACCAGGGCCGCCACCACGCCGATCAGGCCGAGCGGCGCCACCGCCACCACCAGGAACAGGCGCTGGAAGCTCTGCAGCTGCACCATCAGGATGGTCGCCATGATGAACAGCATCAACGGCACGACGGCCGCGATCGGCCCCTGGCTCTTGGCGCTTTCCTCGACCGAGCCCGCGGTCTCGACCGAATAGCCAGGCGGCAGCTTGGCGATGAAGGCGTCGACCGAAGGCTTCAGCTCGTTGACGACGGTCGCCGGCAGCACGTCGCCGACCAGGCCGGCGCGCACGGTGATCGTCGGCGTGCGGTTGCGGCGCCAGACCGTCGGCTGTTCGAGGTCGTAGCGAAAGCTGGCGATTGCCGCCAACGGGATCGACTCGCCGGTACCGGTCGGCAATTGCAAGTTCTGCAGCGTCGAGATCGAGCTGCGGTCCGCCCCGCGCGAGCGCGCCACGACGTCGATCAGATAGGTTGCGTCCCGCACCTGTGTGATGGTCGAGCCGCCCACCGTGCTGTTCAGAGCGCTGGCGATGTCGGACGACGTGATGCCGAGCTGCCGCGCCTTGTCCTGCAGCACGTCGACCCTCAGCACACGCTGCGGCTCGTTCCAGTCGAAGGTGGGGGCGGCCAGCTTCGGATTGGCCGAGATCACGCCGGCGAATTGCTGCGCCAGTTCCCGCACCGTCTGGATGTCGGGACCGCCGACGCGGTATTGCACCGGCCTTCCGACCGGCGGGCCAAGCTCCAGCAATTTGACGAAGGCGTCGGTGCCGACGAACTCCTCGCGCAGCAGCTTCTCCAGCGCTGGTTTCACCCGGTTGCGGGCCTCGATGCTCTTGGTGACGATGACGGTCTGGCCGAAATAGGGATTGGCCGGTTGCACGTCATAGGCGAGCACGAAACGCACGGCGCCCTGGCCGATATAGGAACTGAAGTGATCGATGTCGGGATTGCCGACCAGCGCCCGCTGCTCGAAGCGTTCCATCTGGTCGCGCGTCTCGGTGATCGAGGAGTTCTGCGGCAGGTTCCAGTCGACGATCAGCTCCGGCCGGTCGGATCGCGGGAAGAACTGCTGCTGCACGAGGCCGAAGCCGGCGACCGAGCCGGCGAACAGAAGCACTGTCACGATGATGGTCAGCCAATGGCGGCGAACGGACAAGACAAGCACGCGCCGGAACAGCGAGGTGAGGCGCCCGGGCTGGTCGTGGTGCTTCTCCTTCATCGTCGCCGGCAGGATGGTGACGCCGAGCAGCGGCGCGAACAGCACCGCCACGATCCATGACACAAGCAGCGATACCGCGATGACGACGAACAACGTGAAAGTGTATTCGCCGGCCGCGCTCGAATTGAGGCCGATCGGGATGAAGCCGGCGACCGTCACCAGCGTTCCCGTCAGCATCGGGAAGGCGGTCGACGTATAGACATAGGTCGCCGCCTTGCGCAGATTGTCGCCGACCTCCAGCCGCGCCACCATCATCTCGACCGCGATCATCGCATCGTCGACCAATAGCCCGAGCGCGATGATCAAGGCGCCGAGCGAGATGCGCTGCAGCGAGATGCCGAGATAGGCCATCACCGTGAAGGTGATGGCCAGCACCAGCGGGATCGACAGCGCCACGACGAAGCCGGCGCGCATGCCGAGGCTGACGAAGGAGACGGCGAGCACGATCGCGACGGCCTCGAACAGCGCCCGCGTGAAGCCCGAGACCGCCTCCTCGACGATCACAGGCTGGTCGGCGACCAGATGCACGCCGACGCCGACCGGCAGGTCAGCCAGCACCTTCTGCATCTCCTCATGCAGCGCCTCGCCGAATTTCAGCAGGTTGGCGTTGGGCTTCATGCCTATGGCAAGCCCGATCGCATCCTGTCCGTTGAAGCGGAACAGGGCCGTCGGCGGGTCGACATAGCCGCGCCTGATCGTGGCGACATCGCTCAGTCGGAAGAAGCGGTCGTTGACGCGCAGATTGATGGCGCGAAGGCTTTCCTCGGAGGTGAACTGTCCGCCGACGCGCACGCTGATGCGCTCCGGTCCGGACTCGATGACGCCGGACGGCGTGATCGCGTTCTGCGCCTGCAGGCTGGCCACGATTTGCTGCTGGTTGAGGCCGAGCGCCGCGATCTGCCGGCTCGAGAATTCGAGATAGATCGCCTCGTCCTGGGCGCCGACCAGATCGACCTTGCCGGCATTCGGCACGGTCAGGATCTTGGTGCGGACATCCTCGACATAGTCGCGCAATTGGCGCGGCGTCAGCCCGTCGGCGGTGAAGGCATAGATGTTGCCGTAGACGTCGCCGAAGCGGTCGTTGAAGAACGGCCCCTGCACGCCTTGCGGAAACTGCGCCTTGATGTCGTTGACCATGTTGCGCACCTGAAGCCAGTTCGGCACGACGTCGCGCGCCTTGGTGGTATCCTTCAGGTTGACGAAGATGACGGTCTGACCGGCGGTGGTGACGGATTTGGTGTAGTCGAGGCTGTCGAGCTCCTCGAGCTTCTTCTCGATCCGGTCGGTCACCTGCTGCACGGTTTCCTTGACCGAGGCGCCAGGCCAGTTGGCCTGGATGATCATGGTCTTGATGGTGAAGGCCGGGTCTTCCTCGCGGCCGAGATTGAGATAGGAGAAGATGCCGGCCGCCACGAACACCAGCATGAAATACCAGACCATGGAGCGGTGGCTGAGCGCCCAGTCGGAGAGGTTGAAGCCCTTCATCAGACGCCGCCCTCCGGCACTTTGACCTTTTGGCCTTCGGTGAGGCTGTGGACCCCGGCTGTGACGACGCGCATGCCGGCCTCGAGCCCTCCGGCCACCGTGAAGCTGCTGCCGTTCTTCGACGCAACCTTGATCTCGCGCGTGCTCACGCTGGAGGATTGCGGATCGACGATCCACACCTTGGTGGCGCCATCCTTTTCCAGCAGTGCCGATATCGGCAATTCGATCGTCGGCGCGACCTCGGTCACACGCGTCGCCGTGATCGTCGAGCCGAGCCGGAACGCCGTCGGTGGATCGACCAGCGTCAGCTTCACGCGCCTTGTCCGGGTGGCGCCTTCCGACTGCGGCGCGATCTCGCGCAGCTTGGCCTGTGTCTTGATCGTCGGCAGCGATTGCAGGACGATCTCGAAGGGCATGCCGACGGTGAGGTCGCCGGTCAGCTGATCGGGGATGTCGATGACCGCCTCGCGCGGAACGGTACGCGCCGCGGTGACGATCATCTGTCCCGGCGAGACGGTCTGGCCGACCTCGGCGCCGACCGCGGTGACGACGCCGTCGAAATCGGAGAACAGCCGCGCATAGCCAAGCTGCTCCTGCGATTTGGCCAGAGCGGCGTTGGCCCGCTCGACGCCGGCTTCCGCCGCCTGCCGCTCCTGTTTCGCGGCATCGAATGTGGCTTGCGATGTGTTGGCCGAGGCAAGCAGCTGACGCTGGCGATCCTCGCTGGCGGCAGCGTTGATGAACTGCGCCTGCGCGTTCGACAGATCCGCTTTCGAGGCCTGGACGGCAAGGTCCAGCGCTGTCGGATCGAGCGCCGCGATTGTCGTGCCCTTGGTGACGAGGTCGCCGACCCTGACGTCGCGCGAGACGACGCGGCCAAGCAGCCGGAAGGCGAGGTCGGCGCTGTATTGCGGCTCGACCGAACCGGCAAAGCCGAAGGTCTCGATGGTCTTCGGCTCGACCACCATCGACAGGACCGGCCGGATGACCTCAGGCGGCTTCTCCTCCGAGCGCGAGCAGGCGGCGAGCGCTGCAAGGACCAGCAGCGAAGCGATGCGCGGCGACCGGTTCATTGGGTCGCCCCCGCCATCTCGATCGTCTGTCCTGGGCTGAGCAATTGCCCGCCGGCGGTGACGACGCTCTGGCCTTCCTGCAAGCCCTTGTCGACGACGACGCCGCCGGAATCGAAGGCGAGCACCTCGACCGGAGCCGTCGTCACAGTCTTGGTCGCCGGATCGACGATCCAGACGGCGGGCTTGCCGGCAGCCGATGTCAGTGCCTGCCAGGGTAACAGGATCGCTCTCACAGACTTGGCGCTGACTGTGCCGATGACGGCCGCGCCCAAAGGCATGCCGGCAGGTGTGTCGGGGATGCCGACCTTGACCCGGATCGATCCCGACGCGGTATCGACCGCCGGCGAGATTTCGCGCACCTTGCCGACCGCGCGCACCTGCGGATCCGACAGCAGAGTGATCGTCACCGCAGGCGAGGGCGGCGTCTGGGCAACCAGCGTCTCGTGCACGTTGAAGACGGCGTCGCGGTCGCCGTCCTCGGCAATAGTGAACACGGTCTGCGCCGCCTGCACCACCTGCCCGGCCTCGACCTGGCGCGCCGTGATGACGCCGGCTGCTCCCGCCTTGAGCTCGGTGTAGGACAGGTTCTCCTTGGCGTTGGCCAAGGCACTCTGCGCGGCATCGACGCTGCCTTGCGCCACTTTCAGCGTCTGGTCGGCGGTGTCGAAATCCCGCCTTGTCGTGAAACCCTGGGAAAGCAGCGTCTTTTGCCGCTGGTAGGTGGCCGCGGCCTGGGTGAGCTGCGCCTGCGCTGCGTCGAGGTCGGCCTGCGCCGAGCGCAGATCCGATTCCTGTTCCTGTGGATCGATGCGGGCAAGCACCTCGCCCTGATCGACATGCTGGCCGACATCGACCAGCCGCTCCGCGACCCGGCCGCCGACGCGGAACGACAGATTGTTGAGCGTGCGGGCAGCGATCACCCCGGTCAGCGAGGTTAGCGGCGCGTAGTCGGCGAGGGCGACCGTTTGCGTCGTCACCACCACCGGCAATTTCTTTTCCGCCGCCTGCTGCTTCTGGCAGCCGGACATCGAAATCGCCGCGCCGGCGCAGGCGAGCAGCAACAACGTTTTTGGACGAAAAGGAAGGCGGTGTGGCGAAGACGGCAAGGCGGACGATGTCGCTTTCCTGCTCATGGTTCCCGTCAAGCCGCGGGGGCCGCCGCTGACGGTGTCCGAACCGGATAGATAGGTAACAGAATGGACCGATTAGATGGGTGACAGTTTTCTTGCCAGCCGGGAGGACC